>CALGFL010000377.1 GCA_937881145.1 uncultured Bordetella sp. | reverse complement strand
CGCTGGACGATGCCAATACCGAGCGCTACGCCAATCTGGGCAGCGCCATGAGCGAGCAGACCCAGTTCCTCTTCATTTCGCACAATAAGATTGCAATGCAGATGGCCAAACAGCTGGTCGGGGTTACCATGCAGGAGCAATGGGTTTCCCGTATCGTGGCGGTGGATATCGATTCGGCGGTACAGATGGCCGCCGCGGCTTGACCGTTTTGCGCGAGGCATAGCGACATGAGTGAATTGCAGATTGGTCTGATCGCGCTGGGCGTGCTCTTTATCCTGCTGGTGCTGGGCTTCAACTGGTGGCAGGATCACCGGGTGCGGCGCAGGATGCAGGTGCATTTCCCGGGTAGCGACCAGGACCCTTTGCTGGGCGACGACAAACCGCGTGCGCAGGGCGCCGCGGCGCCCGCGCCGTCGGTGATGGCAGTACGCCGCGAGCCGGGCATGGGCTCGGGCAGCAGCGAGGCGTCGGCCGCCGCTTTGGCCGAGACCGACGATCTGCAAGAGCCTGATCCGGCCTGCGAAGTCGTCATCGACGTGCGCTTTGGCGGGCCGGTGCGCGGTGCCGATCTGCAGGCCGCGCTCATCGGCTTTACCAAGGCCGGCCGCAAGCCGGTGCGCGTCTTCGCCGAAACCGACACCCAGCATCACCGCGCCCGCCTGCATCCCGAAGAATCCTACGTCTCGGTGCAACTGGCCGTGCTGCTGGCCAATCGCAGCGGCCCGTTGACGGCCATCGAGTGGTCGCAGGCCTGGTCGCGCGCCGAAGATCTGTCCGAGCGTTTCGAAGGCACCCTGGAGGGGCCGGACCAGCAGGTCGTGCTGGAGCAGGCCGCCAAGCTGGACGATGCCTGCGCCGCGCTGGACACCCAGGTAGGCCTGACGCTTTCGATGCCGGCGCCGCAGCCCATGGTGCAGATCATCGGCGTGGCCCAGGGACTGGGTTTCGTGGCCGACGGTATCCGGCTGGCCTGGCTTTCCAGCCATAACCAGGTGTGCTTCACGCTGCTGCGCGCCGACGGCGCAGCGATGGAAACCGGCACGGGCGCGACCGATCGCCTCTACCTGCTGCTGGACGTGCCTTGCAGCCCGGCCGATCCGCGCGCCTTCGGCCGTATGGTCGATGTGGGCCGCGATCTGGCCACCCGCCTGGGAGCCGATTTGGTCGACGACCACGGCAAGCCGTTGGCCGCGGGTGCCGAAGCCAGCATCGACGAGCGTCTGCAAGTGCTGTTCCAACAGCTCGATCAGGCGGGCCTCACCGCAGGCGGAGAGCGCGCGCTGCGGGTGTTCGCGTGAGCCTGCCCGCCGCCGGGCCGTCCCAAGCCGAAGGCGCGGCGCGGGGGCATGCATCTTCGGACAGCCCGGCGCAACGGATCGCCGACCTGCGGCGCGAAATCAACGAACACAACGTTCGCTATTACGTCTACGACGAGCCTTCGGTTTCGGACGCCGACTACGACGCGCTGATGCGCGAACTGCAGGCGCTGGAAGCCGAGCATCCCGCGCTGCTGAGGCCCGATTCGCCCACGCAGCGCGTGGGCGCCGCGCCGCTGGCCGAGTTCGGCAGCGTGCGCCACGCGGTGCCCATGCTGTCGCTGGGCAATGCCTTCGAGTCCGATGAGGTCCAGGCCTTCGACAAGCGCGTGGCCGATACGCTGCGCGGCGCGGGCCTGCTGGGCGCGGACGCGCGCGTGGATTACTTCTGCGAACTCAAGCTCGATGGCCTGGCGATCAGTCTGCGCTACGAGAACGGCGAACTGGTGCAAGCCGCCACGCGCGGCGACGGGCAAGAGGGCGAGGACGTCACGGCCAATATCCGCACCATTCGCGCCATACCCCTGCGCTTGCAAGGCGTGCCGCCGCGCGTGCTGGAAGTGCGCGGCGAAGTATTGATGAACCGCGCCGACTTCGAACGCCTGAACCAGGCCCAGGCCGCGCGCGGCGAAAAGATCTTCGTCAAT
>CALGFL010000376.1 GCA_937881145.1 uncultured Bordetella sp. | reverse complement strand
GGCCAGATTGCGCCGGCCGCGCAGGTGCGCCACCAGCCAGCGCTGCACCGGATTGAAAATGATCGCCAGAACCGTGCCCCAGAACACCGCCCCCCAGAACGGCCACAGCACCCAGAGAAAGGCCACCGATACCAGGGCCAGCAGGGCATGGAAATTCTTGTCGTGCATCAGGGTGGACCGGCTCATGCGTCTTTCCTCGAAGAAGGCCGATCATAGCCGCTGCGCTCTTTCCACGCCCGTTTTGCGCCCAGGTTTTCCGCCCGCGCGCATGCGCCTTGATGCTACAGTGCCTGCAGCCCCCTCAACTCCAATGTCCGCCGCCATGCCCAACGTGCGCATCTGGGACCTGCCCACCCGCCTGTTCCACTGGTGCTTGGCCGCAAGCGTGGTCGGCGCCTACGTCAGTGCCAAACTGGGCGGGCTGTATATGGATTGGCACGTGCGCTTCGGCCTGACCACATTGGGCCTGGTGATTTTTCGCGTGATCTGGGGCTTCGTCGGCCCGCGCCACGCGCGCTTTCGCAGCTTCGTCAAAGGCCCGGGCGAGACCGGGGCCTATCTGCGCGGCCTGGCCGCGGGCACGGCCAGGAGCGCCGGCCACAATCCTCTGGGCGCCCTGTCGGTGCTGGCCATGCTGGTCGACCTGGGCATCCAGGCCGTGCTGGGTCTTTTCGCCACCGACGACATCATGGTCCAGGGCCCGCTCTACGGCACCGTGTCCGCCGCCACCTCCAGTTTCCTGACCTCGCTGCACGAGGCCAACCGATGGGTCATCATCACGCTGGTGGTCCTGCACTTGCTGGCCGTGGCCTGGCACACGCTGGCCAGGAAAGAGCCGCTGGTGCGCGCCATGGTCGCGGGCGACATGCCCGCCGACCATCTGCCGGTCGATGCGCAACCCAGCGCCGACGGCACCGGCGTGCGGCTGCGCGCGCTGATGCTGGCGATCGTCGTGGCGGCCTTCGTGCTGTGGCTGCGATCGCTGGGTTCATGATGTCGTTCGTGATTGAATTGGTGATTCAAATCGCGCCGGACAGGCGCAATCTTTTCAAGCTATGCAGATAATCGACAAGAACGAAACTTCCGGGCGCCTGCCCATGCCCGCCCTGATCGAGGCGCTGCGCTCCATGTTCCGCGAAGGCTGCGAAGTTCCCCTGCGCCACGCCCACACCATCGATAGCGGCGACCCCGGTTCGAGCGGCACTTTCCTGATCATGCCCGCGTGGCAGCCCGGCAAGAAACTCGGCTTGAAGACCGTCTCGATCTACCCCGGCAATCGCGATCGCGGACTGCCGGGTTTGCATTCGACCTATATGCTCTTCGACGCGCGGACCGGCGCGCCCCTGGTCATGCTCGACGGCGACACCATCACGTCGCGGCGCACGGCCGCCGCCTCGGCGCTGGCGGCGCAGTACCTGAGCCGCCCCGACGCCTCGACGCTGCTGCTGGTGGGCACCGGTCAGGTCGCCGCGGCGATTCCTCAAGCCTATAGCGCCGTTCGACCCGTCAAGCGCGTGCTGGTCTGGAACATCCGCGAAGAGAGCGCCAAGCGGCTTGTGGCGCAGCTCAAGCTCGAAGGTTACGACGCCGAGCACATCGCCGATCTCGAAGCTGCCGTCGCGCAGGCGGACATCGTCTCCTGCGCGACGCTGTCCACGGTTCCCCTGATCAAAGGCAAGTGGCTGCGCCCCGGCATGCACCTGGATTTGATCGGCGGCTTCAAGCCCACCATGCGCGAAAGCGACGACGACTGCTACGTCGGCACTTCGGTTTTCGTCGATACCGAAGAAGCCTTGATCAAGGCGGGCGATTTGCTCGAACCCATCAAAGCCGGCGTTTTTCGCAAAGAATGGGTTCGCGCGCAGTTGGCCCAGCTTTGTCTCGGCCAGCACGCGGGCCGGCAAAGCGCCGACGAAATCACCGTGTTCAAGGCCGTGGGCAACGCGCTCGAAGATCTTGCCGCGGCATGCCTGGCCATGCAATCGGATTCATGATGCGCTCCGACCCATATCCCGACCTCGACGAAAACGACGAAACCCCCGGCCAGGCGCAATCGTTCACGGAACCCGCGTCGGCGGCCTTCATCGCCTGCGCGCTGATCACGCTCCTGTTCGCGGTGACTGCGATCGCCTGCGCGTTTGAGCCGCATATCGGCCAATACCTGCAAACCCCGCGCTGGACGGTCGCGCACCTGGCACTTTTGCTGGGCGCGCTCGCGCTGGCGAGCGGCGTCGCGGCGATCGCCGTACGGCCTCTAGGGTATGGTCGTGGCCCGCTGGCCTGGCCGCTGGCCTGCCTGGTGTGGCTGCTGGTGGCTGCGGCGATACTGCTGTTCGCGTTCCGGCATCCGGTCGAATTCTTCGTGCGCCATGACAATGGAGTCGCTCAGGGCCAGACCTCCGGCGTGCCGCAGGAGCAGTTCCTGGCGTTCAGCTACGAAGGCGGCCGCAAGCTAGCGGGAATTCGAACCACCTATAGCCTGACCTGGGTGGGTGGATCCAGCGCCAACTGCGCGATGCCTGGCCTGGCCGCGCCCGGCCAATGCACCTTGATGGAATGCGTGACGGAAAAGACCTGGTGGCTGGCGGGCGGCAGCTATACCCGCTCCTGGCAAATCGCGCCCCTGAGCGAGCCGGACAAGATCCGCAATGCGCAATGCCGCATCGTCGATCCGATGACGGTAAAGACCGGCGACTACGACACCCAGGGACGGCGCAGCGTACAGAACTGACGCCGGCGCGACGCCCTGCCACTTGCGATAAGGCCTATGCCGTGCGGGCCAGCTCCACTGCCAGGCCCACATACGAACGCGGTGTCATGACCAGGAGGCGCTGCTTGGCCTCGTCGGGCAAGGCCAGGCCGATAATGAATTCACGCAGGCCTTCCTCGTTGATGCCCTTGCCGCGCGTGAGCGCCTTCAACTGCTCGTAGGGCTGCGGCAGGCCGTAGCGGCGCATGACCGTCTGCACCGGTTCTGCCAGCACTTCCCAGCAGGCGTCGATGTCGGCGTCGATGGCCGCGGTGTTGACTTCCAGTTTTTCCAGGCCGCGCAGGCACGAGTCCCATGCCACCAGGCTGTAGCCGAAGCCCACGCCCAGGTTGCGCAGCACGGTGGAGTCGGTCAGGTCGCGCTGCCAGCGCGATACGGGCAGCTTCTCGGCCAGGTGGCGCAGCACGGCGTTGGCCAGGCCCAGGTTGCCTTCGGAGTTTTCGAAGTCGATG
>CALGFL010000375.1 GCA_937881145.1 uncultured Bordetella sp. | reverse complement strand
TCGGACCAGCACCGCGGCTGGTTTCATTCGTCGCTCCTCACCGGCTGCATGCTGTACGGCCGCGCGCCCTACAAGGCGCTGCTGACCCACGGCTTCACCGTCGACGGCCAAGGCCGCAAGATGAGCAAGTCGGTCGGCAACACGGTCGCTCCGCAAAAAATCTCCGACACGCTGGGTGCCGAAATCCTGCGACTGTGGGTGGCATCCACCGACTATTCGGGCGAACTGGCCATCTCCGACGAGATCCTCAAGCGCGTGGTCGAAGCCTATCGCCGCATCCGCAACACGCTGCGATTTCTCCTGGCCAACCTGGCCGACTTCGACGCCGCGCAAGGCCTGCCCTATGCCGAGCTGTTCGAGATCGACCGCTATGCCCTGTGCATGACTGCGCAGATGCAGGCCGATGTCACCGCGCACTACAAGACCTACGACTTCCACCCGGCCGTCTCGCGCCTGCAGACATTCTGCTCGGAAGACCTGGGCGCCTTCTACCTCGACATCCTCAAGGACCGCCTCTACACCACCGCGGCGGACAGCCGCGCGCGCCGCTCGGCACAGACCGCGCTGCTGGCCATCACCCAGGCCCTGCTCAAGCTGATGGCGCCCGTCCTGTCGTTCACGGCCGAAGAAGCCTGGAAGGTGCTGCAGGATTCGGCGCTCAAGAGCCAAGCCGACGACGCGGCGCGCGCCACCATCTTCACGCAGGTCTATCACACCCTGCCCGCCTACGACGACGCGGATGCGCTGTCGACCAAATGGTCGCGCCTGCGCGCCATCCGCGGCGAAGTGCTGCGCAAGCTCGAAGAGGTGCGCACGGCCGGCAACATCGGCTCGTCCCTTCAGGCCGAAGTCGACATCAAGGCCAGCGCGCAAGACCGCGCCTGGCTCGCCAGCCTGGCGGGCGACCTGCGCTTCGTGCTCATCACCTCGCGCGCCGCCGTGCACGAAAGCGCGGGCGAGCTCGAAGTCACCATCACGCCCACCGCGCACAAGAAGTGCGAGCGCTGCTGGCACTGGCGCGCCGACGTGGGTTCGGACGCCGCCCACCCCGAGCTGTGCGGCCGCTGCGTGGCCAATCTGTTCGGCGCGGGCGAACCGCGCGAATTCGCTTAAGTGCGGGGCGGCGCTACGTGAACACCGCGTCGACGGGCCGATCGCGCTGGATGCGCTGGCTGGCGCTCGCCGGCCTGGTCATCGTTCTGGACCAGGCCAGCAAACTTGCCATCGATCATCTCTTCACCTATGGCCAGCGCGTGAACGTGCTGCCGGTGTTCGATCTGATCCTGGTCTACAACCACGGCGCCGCCTTCAGCTTCCTGGCCTCGGAGCCGGGCTGGCAGCGCTGGCTGTTCACCTTGCTAGGCCTGGTCGCTGCCGCCGTCATCGTCTGGCTGCTGCGCCGCCAGGCGCGCACCGCCGAGGGGGGCCGCGCGCGCTTGAGCATCGCCCTGGCCCTCATTCTGGGCGGCGCGCTGGGCAATGTGATCGATCGCATTGCCTATGGCCACGTGATCGACTTCCTGCTTTTCTACTGGCACGACTGGTACTATCCTGCCTTCAATCTGGCCGATAGCGCCATCACCTGCGGCGCCGTACTGCTGGTCGTCGACGAATTGTTGCGCGATCGCGCCAAAAACTAGCCGCTTCCTACGGGGTTGCCCGCAATGGATCTCATCGACAAGCGCATCGTCCTCGGCATGACCGGAGGCATCGCCTGCTACAAGATCGCCGAACTCGTGCGCCGCTTGACCGAGCAAGGCGCCACGATCGATGTGGTCATGACCGAAGCCGCCACGCACTTCATCACACCGGTCACCATGCAGGCCCTGTCAGGCCGGCCCGTCTTTATCGACGCCTGGGACGCGCGCGTGCCCAACAATATGGCGCACATCGATTTGACTCGTGGCGCCGACGCGGTGCTGATCGCCCCGGCCAGCGCCGATTTCATGGCCAAACTTGCCCAAGGCGTAGCGTCGGACCTGCTCTCCACGCTGTGCCTGGCGCGCGCCTGTCCCATGCTGGTGGCCCCCGCCATGAACCGAGAAATGTGGGCCAATCCGGCCACGCAGCGCAACGTGGCGCAGTTGCGTGCCGACGGCATCGCCATCCTGGGCCCCGATTCGGGCAACCAGGCCTGCGGCGAAGTCGGCGACGGCCGCATGCTCGAAGCGCATCAGCTGCTGGCCGAGGTCATCGCCTTCTTCCAGCCCAAGCTGCTGGCGGGCAAGCACGTGCTGATGCCGGCCGGCCCCACTTCCTAGTCCATCGATCCGGTGCGAGTGCTGAGGAATCGCTCTTCGCGCAAGACGGGCTACGCCCTGGCGCGCGCCGCGCAGGAAGCCGGCGCCCGGGTCACGCTGGTGAGCGGCCCCACGTCGCTGCCCGCCCCTCACGGCGTCACGCTGATACCGGTGACGACGGCTCGGCAAATGCATGCCGCCGTGATGGCCGAGGCCGCTGGCGCCGATATCTTCATCGCGGTAGCCGCCGTGGCCGACTGGTATGTGAAAAACGCCAGCGCGCAGAAGATCAAGAAGACCGGCAGCACCCCTCCTCAATTGGAATTCGAAGCCAATCCCGACATTTTGGCCGACGTGGCTCGCCTGCCGGAAGGCCCGTGGTGCGTGGGTTTCGCCGCCGAAACCGAAAATCTCGCCCAGCACGCCGAAGACAAGCGGCGCCGCAAGAACATTCCGCTTCTGGTGGGCAATCTCGCGCAGAACGTGATGGACGCCGACACCACCGAGATGGCGCTCTTTGACGCCCAGGGCATGCACTCCCTGCCCGCCGCCCCCAAACTCGACGCGGCCCGCCGGCTGATCGCTGAAATCGCCACGCGGCTGCCCAGGCACTGAGCCTGCGCTCACCCGAAGCACTCGTTCATGACTGCGCCCGAGGTTCAAACTTCGACTTCGCCCGCCGCCAAACGGCGCTGGGCCGTTATTCTCTTCGTCGGTGCCGGCGCCGTCCTGATCGCCGCCTTCGTCCAGCTGGTCGATGCGCTCGAACAGACGGCATACACGGTTGACGATTTCATCATGCCGGGCTTTCTGCTGATCTTCGGCCTGATGCTGCTTGCGGCCTCGCGCGCCGTCCGGCGTCCTTCCACCAAGCTGACCCTTCCTCCCGAAGGCCCCCCTACTCACTGATCCATGAAATCCGTAGACGTCAAAATTCTCGATCCCCGCATGCGCGGCGCCTTGCCCGAGTACGCCACGCCCGCTTCGGCCGGCCTGGACCTGCGCGCCTGCCTGGACGAACCCATTGAAATCGCTCCTGGCACCACGGTGCTCGTGCCCACCGGCCTGGCCATCCACATCGCAGACCCAGGCTATGCGGCGCTGATCCTGCCGCGCTCGGGCCTGGGCCACAAGCACGGCATCGTGCTGGGCAATCTGGTCGGGCTGATCGACGCCGACTACCAGGGCCAGCTCATGGTCTCGACCTGGAACCGCGGCAGCACGTCCTTCACGCTCGCCCCCATGGAGCGCCTGGCCCAGCTGGTGATCGTGCCCATCGAGCAGGTGAGCTGGAATGTGGTCGAAGAATTCGGCGCCTCGGAGCGCGGCGACGGCGGATTCGGCAGCACCGGGCGCAAATAGCCCAGCAGGCGCTTTCACAACGAAAAACGGCCAGGCTTCATGCCTGGCCGTTTTCTCGGGAAACCGGGATCAGCGGCGCGTGTCGCGGCGCTCGTCGATGCGGATCGGTATGGGCCGCATGCGGCGCGAAGCGGAGTCGGACATGCCCTCGGCCAGCATCCGCACGGTAGCGTCGACCATGGCTTGGAAACGCTGGCCATGGGCGCGCAGCCGCGTGAGCGTGGCCCGGCGGCAGTCGGCAAGGATGGAAATGGCATTGCGCATGGTGTTCTCCTCCAATGAAGCGCACAACCTTATCTTAGACCTGTCGGCCCCGCGCCGCAATCAAGCCTGCTCCAGCTTGGCCAGATCCACCGGCAAGGCGCGGTTGAGCACATTGGCCACTTTCGCGCGCAGCGCGTTGGAATGCGCCCGGCGCACTTCACGCTTGACGTCCAGCAGCTGCTGCGAGTGCATGGAAAACTCCGACAGGCCCAGGCCCAGCAGCAGGCGCGTATAGCGCGAATCGCCCGCCATTTCGCCGCACACCGCCACCGGCTTGCCGGCGCGCTCGCCTGCGTTGATCGTGTGCGCCAGCAGGCGCAGCACCGCCGGATGCAGCGGATCGTACAAACCGGCGACGTCATGATCGCCGCGGTCGATGGCCAGCACGTACTGGATCAGGTCGTTGGTACCGATGGAGAGGAAATCCAGCACTTGCGCGAACGGCTCGATGGCGATCGCGATGGCCGGTATCTCGACCATGGCGCCCACCGGGATATGGGCCGCATAGGCCTGCCCTCGCGCATCCAGCTCGCGCCGCGCCGAGGCGATGGCGGCAAAGGTGGCCTCCACCTCGTGCATGTGCGCGATCATGGGTATGAGCAGGCGCACCGGCCCGTGCGCCGAAGCGCGCAGGATGGCGCGCAGTTGGGTCGCGAACATTTCGGGCCGAGCCAGGCAGTAACGGATCGCGCGCTGGCCCAGGGCCGGATTGGTGGCCACAGTGACTTCGTCGTCCAGCGTCTTGTCGGCGCCGATGTCCAGCGTGCGGATGGTGACCGGCCGCCCCGCCATGACTTTCACCACCGAGGCATAGGCCTGGTACTGCTCCTCCTCGCCCGGCAGTTCGGAGCGCCCCATGAAAAGGAACTCGCTGCGGAACAGGCCGATGGCCTGCGCGCCGGCGGCCAACGCCGCGGGGGCCTCTTCGGGCAGCTCGATATTGGCTTCCAGCCTCACGCTGATGCCGTCCAGCGTGATGGAAGGCTCGTCGCGCAGCAACTCCAGCTCGGCGCGCTCGTCGGCGTAGACGCGCTGCAGCCCGCGGTACTGCTCCAGCATGTTCTGCGAAGGATTGACCAGCACCGTGCCCGAGGCGCCGTCGACGATGATCATGTCGCCGTCGCGCACGATATCGCGCACATTGCCCATGGCCACCACGGCCGGCACGCCCATGCTGCGGGCCACGATAGCTGTGTGCGAGGTCGGTCCGCCCAGGTCGGTGGCGAACGCCGAGAAGCGCGCGCCGCGCAGGCGCAGCATGTCGGCCGGGGAAATGTCGTGCGCGATCACGACCAGCGGCTCGCCGCCGCTGCCGCTGCAGACCGTCTCCGCGGACAGCAGCGCGGGGGTGCCCGACAGCACGTGCAACACCCGTTCGATCACCTGGCGCACGTCGCCGCCGCGTTCGCGCAGATATTCGTCTTCCATGGCGTCGAACTGCTCGCCCAGCAACTGCCCCTGGGCCGTGAGCGCCCATTCGGCGTTGTAGTGGCGGTCGCGGATCAGCGCCTGCGCCTCGTCGGCCAGGAGCGGATCACCCAGGAGCAGACCGTGCACATTGAGCATGGCGCCCAGCTCGCGCGGCGCGTCCTCGGGCAGATTGCTGGCCAGATGATGAAACTCGGCCTGGGCGCGCGCCAACGCGTCCCTGAGCCTGCGGCATTCGCTTTCGACATCGGCCGATGCAATGCGGTAGTGAGCCACCTCGAGAGCGGCGGCGCCCATGACAACTGCGCGGCCTATGGCGTAGCCTCGGGCCACACCCTTGCCGCGCAACGCCACCACCGCGCCGGCAGGCTCGGCCAGCGGCGGATCTTCGAGGACTGAGTTACTCGTGCTCACCAAATTTTTCGTCGAACAGATTCTGGATTTCCGACAGAGCCTGGTCGGCATCGCCGCCCGTGGCTTCCAGGCGCACCGTAGTGCCCAGACCCGCAGCCAGCATCATCACGCCCATGATGCTTTTGGCGTTGACCCGCTGCGCGCCGCGCGAAATGAAGATTTCGCTGCTGAACCGGCTGGCCAACTGCGTGAGCTTGGCGGCGGCCCGTGCATGCAGGCCGAGCTTGTTGCTGATGACGATGTCTGAAGTAGCCATGGTGAACCCGTATCGATACGCTTTTTTTAGAATTGGGGACTAGTCTACCCGCAGACAGCCCTGTACGCCTCCGGCCAAGGCCTTTTCACGCGTTTCTGCCAGTGACAAACCGCGATAGGTCAATGCACGCAGCAGCATGGGCGTGTTCAATCCGGCCAGCACACAGCAGGTCAGCCCTTCGGTTTGGGCCTGGGCTACCGCGCGCTTGGCGATATTGGCCGGCGTGGCATCGCGCAGCTGGCGTTTCAACAGATCCACCTCCCGGCGCAGTTGATCGATTACCCCCTGCTGTGCGGCGACCACGTCATTAAGCGCCTGCAAAGCGGTCTCCTGATAGGTGAGACGGATTTCCAGATCGGTCATGCGTGCGTCTTCCATGGAGGATCTCCGGGTAGAATGGCGGCCCTGCCATCATTTTATACGGCGCGCGCTTCGGCTGCCGGCAAATAGATGTCGAAGCGGGTGGTGCTGCCCGTCAAACTGTGGGAGGGCGGCGTCCCCGG
>CALGFL010000374.1 GCA_937881145.1 uncultured Bordetella sp. | reverse complement strand
ATAAAGTCGCGCTGCGCCACCGTTTCCACGCCTTCGGCCACGATGCTGAGTTTGAGCGCGTGGCCTATGTTCATGACCGTCTGCGTCAAGGACTCGGCCATGGCGCTGGTGCCGATGCTCATCACGAAACTCTTGTCGATCTTCAGTTCCCGAACCGGGAAGCGCTGCAGATAGCTCAGGGATGAGTAGCCCGTGCCGAAGTCGTCGATGGACAGAGTGACGCCCTGCGCATGCAGGGCCTCGAGCGTGGCGCGGATGTCGTCGGTCGATTCGTCGAACATCACCCGTTCGGTCATTTCCAAAGTCAAGTCCGAAGGTCGCAGGCCGTGGGTCTGCAGCGTGCGCGCGACAAAATCGGCGAAATCGGCCCGCTTGAAATCCGCGGCGCAGACGTTGACGGAGATGTTGGGAACGTCCACGCCCACGGCCCGCCACGCGGCAAGCTGGCTGCAGGCCTGCTCCAGGACCCAGGTGTCCAGTTCGGTGATGAGGCCGCTTTCTTCCGCGATGGCAACGAAGCGGTCCGGCGCGATCGTGCCCAGCTTCTGGTCGTGCCAGCGCACCAGGGCCTCGGCGCCGTGCAGGATGCCCCACGCCCCGACCTTGGGTTGGTAGGCCACTTGCAGGGCGCCTTCGCGCAAGGCCTGTTGCAGCGCGATTTCCAGCTCGAGATGCTCCTTGGCCTCGTACTCGTATTCGGCGGCATAAAAATGCATCTGGTTGCGGCCGGCGTTCTTGGCTCGGTACATCGCCATGTCGGCGTTGCGCAGCAGCGTGTCGACGCTGCGCCCGTCGTGCGGATACAACGCAATGCCGATGCTCACGCCCAGCGCGATGCTGACGTCGCGTCCCGCATTGACCGCGATGGGCTGCTGCATGGCCTGCAGAATGCGGTCCGCCACGTGGGCGGCCTTGTGCACGTCACACTGCCTGAGCACGGCCACGAATTCGTCGCCGCCCAGGCGGCCGATCATGTCCTCGCCCTGAATGCACCGGCGCAGCCGCTGTGCGACTTCGCTCAGCACCTCGTCGCCGATGGCGTGGCCCTGGGTGTCGTTGATGCGCTTGAAGCGGTCCAGGTCGACGAACAAGATGGCGAACTGTGAAGATTGCCGGCGGGCGTCGGCCAGGATGCCGCGCGCCTCCCGGTTGACCAGCCTGCGATTGGGCAGGCTGGTCAAGGTGTCGAACCACGCGAGCTTTTGCAGTTGGCGCTCCATCGCCAGCCTGCGCTGTAGTTGCGCGCTAAACATCAGGCAGAGCATGATGATGAGGACGTCCAGAACGGCGGTGACGGCGCCGATGGCGATCGCCCGCTTGCGCCATCCCGCATAGATGTCCTGTACGCTCAGGCCGACCGCGATGATCATCGGGTAGCGTCCGATCCGCTTGAAGCTGAACAAGCGGTCCTTATTGTCCATCGAGGAGCGGCGTACGAAGGTGCCGTGATCCGCTCGCGTCATGAGGGGGTAGGCTTTGCCGTCGGCCAGCGAGCGGCCGATGTCGCCGGGTTTGAACGGCCGTCGCATCAATATGATTCCGTCCGTGCGGATCAAGGTCAGCGAGCCGTGATCGCCCAGTATTGAATCTTCGAACAGATGGCGGAAATAGCGCAGGCTCAGCGTGCCCGCGACCACACCCTCGAAGCGGCCGTTCGCATCGGCAAGACGCCGGCTCATCGCGATGGAGTGGTAATCGGACTTCGTTATCGGCATGAAGGGCTTGCTGAAATACAGGCCGACATCCGGGCTTTGCTGGTGGACCAGGAAATAATCGCGCCGGCTGACATCGATCGTCGACGGCTGCATCGAGCGCGAGTCCAGAACGACCTTGCCGGACGTGTCGGTCGCGATGATCACACCCAGGTCCGAGATGGTGCCCGCCGCGTTGAAGGCCAGGAGCTGGCGGGTTTCGGGGGCCAGTTCCGGGCTGGGTGTCTCCAGGTTGGTGAGCACGTTGCGCATCGCGATCTGGTAGATGTCCAGCGTGCGTTCGGTTTCCTTTTCCAGCGAAATGGCGAGGTTTTCCGCCATGTCGCGCGCCTGCGCCATGGCGTCCAGCCGCATCTGGTACAGCGCGACCGCGACCACGCCCGTGGTGGCGACAGTGATGCAGAGTCCGGCGAGCAGGAACAAGGCTGGTTTCGTCAGAAAGGAAATTCTCGTGCGAGCCATGGTTCTCTGCGGAGTCCGGCCAAGACGGGTCAGCGCGGCGGATCGAATCGGGGGAGGGTATCGAATTGTAAATCGCCTGCCTGCCTTGCGGCGCGGCCGTGCGAAAAAGGGGGAAGACTACAATCCCTGCAAATCGTTTTCCCTTGCGCACATGAATATCTTCAGCACCCGGCTCTCCACATTCGAAAACGGCATGGGCCTGTCCACCACGATCGATGGCCAGCCGCTTACGGTGTATGTCGTCCTGGGCGAGCCGGATCTGGAAATCATCCCGCGCATCGTGCCCGAGGCGCTGGTGGAGGCGGGCGCCGAAATTCACGCCGCGGTGGTCGATGATTTCGATCAGGCGCAGAGCCAGATCGACGACGTGCTCGACAACGTCAATCCGGGCGATGTGGCCGTGTTTTTCTGTTCCAGCGAGGATTGCTACAACGCCGCGCTCGACCTCTTGGGCCTGCCGGTCGATGATTGATTGTTTTTGCCATAAATTGCGTGCTACTATCCGTCCCCTGCGGATTGGGGTCTTGAGTTCGTACAGCGCCAGCCTAGCGGCGGCCGTTTACTGGTTCCCTCATTGCTAGATCCGTGGTTTCGGGCGCAAGCCCTCTATCAGCAATTGTTTAGGAAACTCAGTATGGAAACCGGCATCGTCAAATGGTTCAACGCGGAAAAAGGCTATGGCTTTATCACCCCCGAGTCGGGCGGTAAGGATCTGTTCGCGCATTTCTCCGAAATTCAAACCCAAGGCTTCAAGACTCTCGAAGAGAACCAGCGCGTTAGCTTCGTGACCGCGATGGGCCCCAAGGGTCCTCAGGCTACCAAGATCCAGGCTCTGTAATCAGCACCTGGCTCCCGCCTGAAAAGCCCCGCAAGGGGCTTTTTTCATATAGTCGGTCCGTCCCCCGCGTCGCCGGGAAGACGGCCGCGTTTCCGGTAAAATACCTTGTTTCGCCGCCATGCTTTCGGGCGGTTTCATTCATCTTTCGCAAATAGGTCTTTGTAATGCAGCCTGTGGTTCAAACCCTCTCCGGCCTGGAGCGCCGCATCGATCTGGCCGTTTCCCTGGCCGCTGTCGAAAAAGAAGTGCAGGAACAGCTCAAGCGCGTGGCCCGCACCGCCAAGGTCCAGGGCTTTCGTCCCGGCAAGGCTCCCATGGCCATGCTCGAGCGCAGCCACGGTCCCGGCATCCGCTACGACGTGATCAACAGCCAGGTCGGGCGCGCATTCGAGCAGGCCGTCGACGAGGCCAAGCTGCGCGTGGCCGGCGCGCCCAGCCTCGAGCCCAAGACCGAAGGCGTGGATGAAAGCACCCTGGCGTTCACCGCCACCTTCGAGGTCTATCCCGAGGTGGCCGTGCCCGATTTGTCGGCCCTGTCCGTGACCCGCAGCACCAGCTCGATCGCCGACGCCGAAGTCGACAAGACCATCGACGTGCTGCGCAAGCAGCGCGCCGTGTACGAAGCCCGCGAAGGCCGCGCCGCCGCCGATGGCGACCGCGTCACGCTGGACTTCGTCGGCACCCTCGACGGCGTACCCTTCGACGGTGGCAAGGCCGAGAACTTCCCCTTCGTGCTGGGCCAGGGCCGCATGCTGCCCGAATTCGAGGCCGCCGCGACGGGCCTGAAGGCGGGCGAGACCAAGGTTTTTCCTCTCAAGTTCCCCGACGATTACCAGGGCACCGAAGTGGCCGGCAAGACCGCCGAGTTCACCATCACGGTCCGTGAAGTCGCCGAAGCCGTGCTTCCCGCCGTCGACGCCGAGTTCGCCAAGCAGTTGGGCGAAGCCGACGGCAACGTCGACAAGCTACGCGCCGACATCCGCGCCAACATCGAACGCGAGGCCAAGAGCCGCGCCGATGCCCGCACCAAGAACAGCGTCATGGACGCCCTGGTCGAGGCCGCCAAGTTCGACGTGCCGCGGGCCCTGGTCGACTCCGATGTCGAGAGCCGCATCGCAGCCGCCCGCGAAGACCTCAAGCAGCGCGGCGTGCCCAATGCCGACACCATGCCCATCCCGCCCGACGTCTTCTCGGGCGAATCCGAGCGCCGCGTGCGCCTGGGCCTGCTGGTTTCCGAGCTGGTCAAAGAAGCGCAGCTGCAATCCAGGCCCGAGCAGATCCGCGCCAGGATCGAAACCTTCGCGCAGAACTACGAACAACCCGCCCAGGTTGTCAGCTATTACCTGAGCGATCGCCAGCGTCGTGCTGAAATCGAAGCCATCGTGCTCGAAGACAACGTCGTCGAGCATGTCCTGAGCAAAGCCAAGGTTACCGACGAAGCGGTACCTTTCGATCAACTGATGGGAATGGCTTAACACTATGCAGCATTTCACCGATTTCTATGCCAGCATGCATGGCGGGGCATCGCTCTCCAGAGTCGAGACGCCGACCGGCCTGGGCTACGTGCCCATGGTCATCGAGCAGTCCGGCCGCGGCGAGCGCGCCTACGACATCTATTCGCGCCTCTTGCGCGAGCGGGTGATCTTTCTGGTCGGCCCGGTCAACGACACCAGCGCCAACCTGGTGGTCGCCCAGTTGCTGTTCCTGGAATCGGAAAATCCCGACAAGGAAATTTCCTTCTATATCAACTCGCCCGGCGGGTCGGTGTATGCAGGGATGGCCATCTACGACACCATGCGGTTCGTCAAACCCGACGTGTCCACCTTGTGCACCGGACTGGCGGCCAGCATGGGCGCTTTCCTCCTGGCCGCGGGCAAGAAGGGCAAGCGCTACACGCTGCCCAACTCCCGCATCATGATCCACCAGCCTTCGGGCGGCGCCCAGGGCCAGGCCACCGACATCCAGATCCAGGCTCGCGAGATCCTGGACCTGCGCGAGCGGCTCAACACGATCCTGGCCGAGAACACCGGCCAGCCGGTCGAGCGCATTGCCGTGGACACCGAGCGCGACAACTTCATGTCCGCCGAAGATGCGGTATCTTATGGACTCGTCGACAAGATGCTGACGTCCCGCGCGGATACATCCGACGCGTAATCGAGGTACGACTATTTATGCCTGAAAAAAAGGGTTCGGCCGACGCGAAAGTGCTGCATTGCTCGTTCTGCAACAAGAACCAGCATGAAGGCCGCAAGCTGATCGCAGGGCCGTCGGTGTTCATCTGCGATGAATGCATCGACCTGTGCAACGACATCATCCGCGAGGAAGCCCAGGCTTCCGCGCGCGCGGCCATCCGTTCCGAGCTGCCCACTCCGGCCGAGATCAAGACTTTCCTCGACCAGTACGTCATCGGCCAGACGGCGCCCAAGCGCATGCTGGCGGTGGCCGTGTACAACCACTACAAGCGCATCCGCCACAGCGACATCAAGGGCGACGAGGTCGAGCTCTCCAAGAGCAATATCATGCTCATCGGCCCCACGGGCTCGGGCAAGACGCTCCTGGCCCAGACCCTGGCGCGCATGCTCAATGTGCCCTTCGTCATGGCCGACGCCACCACGCTCACCGAGGCAGGCTACGTCGGCGAAGACGTCGAGAACATCATCCAGAAGCTGCTGCAAAGCTGCAACTACGATGTCGAGAAAGCGCAGCGCGCCATCGTCTACATCGACGAAATCGACAAGATCTCGCGCAAGTCCGACAACCCGTCCATCACCCGCGACGTGTCGGGCGAAGGCGTGCAGCAGGCGCTGCTCAAGCTGATCGAGGGCACGGTGGCCTCGGTGCCGCCGCAAGGCGGGCGCAAGCATCCCAACCAGGATTTCGTCCAGGTCGACACCACCAACATCCTGTTCATCGTGGGCGGCGCTTTCGACGGGCTGGAAAAGGTCATCCGCGACCGCACCGAAAAATCCGGCATCGGTTTTTCGGCTTCGGTGCGCGCCAAGTCCGAGCGCGGCGTGGGCGAGCTCTTCAGCGAAGTCGAGCCCGAAGACCTCATCAAGTTCGGCCTCATCCCCGAGCTGGTGGGTCGTCTGCCCGTGGTGGCCACGCTGGACGAACTTGACGAGGAAGCCCTGGTGCGCATCCTCACCGAGCCCAAGAACTCCCTGGTCAAGCAGTTCCAGAAGCTGTTCGCCATGGAAGGGGCCGAGCTCGACGTACGACAGGGCGCGCTCAAGGCCATCGCCGAGAAGGCGCTCAAGCGCAAGACCGGCGCGCGCGGCCTGCGCTCCATCCTCGAAGCTTCGCTGCTGGATACCATGTACGAGCTGCCCTCGCAGAGCAAGGTCACGCGCGTGGTGCTCGACGAAAGCGCGGTCGAAGGCAAGGGGCAGCCGCTGCTCATCTATGCCGAGGACGACGCCGAAAGCGCGCCCAAGGCCGAACGCGGCGAGGCCGCGGCCTGAGTCCGCGGGCAGGGCGGGGCCTTTGCCCCTGCTCGCCGCAGGGTTGGCGACCGCAATTGCGGCGAGGCAAGTTCGGTGCCGTTCCTGGTCATTTCAATGAAAATCCCGTAATGAATGCGGGGTTTTCATTTTTATGACTTCAAGGCACGGGCGCTTGAATTTTCGGCTATTGTTCCCATATCAGACATAACCATTGGTTTGTCCGGAATCCGTCTTATCCGGATCACCTCCCTTATACGCAGTCTATCGAGGAATCTCTATGTCTGCCCATCAGACCCTGCCCGCCGAACCCATCGACCTGCCGCTCTTGCCGCTGCGCGACGTCGTGGTGTTCCCGCATATGGTCATCCCGCTGTTTGTCGGCCGGCCGCGTTCCATCCGCGCGCTCGAAGTCGCCATGGAAGCCGGCAAGAGCATCATGCTGGTTGCCCAGAAATCCGCCGGCAAGGACGACCCCACGCCCGAAGACGTCTATGAAATCGGCTGCGTGGCCGGCATTCTGCAAATGCTCAAATTGCCTGACGGCACCGTCAAGGTGCTGGTCGAAGGCACGCAGCGCGCCCGCATCGACAGCATCGACGATGCCGAGTCGCATTTCACCTGCGTCGTCACGCCCATCGAGCCCGACCTGAGCCAGAGTTCGGAGAGCGAGGCCCTGCGCCGCGCCATCGTGGCCCAGTTCGAGCAGTATGTGAAGCTCAACAAGAAGATTCCGCCCGAGATCCTGACCTCGCTGGCCGGCATCGACGATGCGGGCCGCCTGGCCGACACCATCGCCGCGCACCTGCCGCTCAAGCTCGAACAGAAGCAGGCCATGCTCGAAATCACGGGCACGTCCGAGCGCCTGGAAAGCTTGTTGGCTCAGCTCGAGGCCGAGATCGACATCCTGCAGGTCGAAAAGCGCATCCGCGGCCGCGTCAAGAAGCAGATGGAAAAGTCGCAGCGCGACTATTACCTGAACGAACAGGTCAAGGCCATCCAGAAGGAATTGGGCGAGGGCGAAGAAGGCGCCGATCTCGAAGAGCTGGAAAAGAAGATCATCGCCGCGCACATGTCCAAGGAAGCGCGCAAGAAGGCCGATGCCGAGTTCAAGAAACTCAAGCTCATG
>CALGFL010000373.1 GCA_937881145.1 uncultured Bordetella sp. | reverse complement strand
GACGCATAATAGACGCTTCATTCATACGCGAGCGCGCGTGGAGCAGGTCATGCGGATATTGGTATTGGGCGCCGGCGGCACCGGCGGATTCTTCGGCGGCCGCGCGGCGCAGGCTGGCGTGGACGTGACCTTTCTGGTGCGTCCGGCGCGCGCGGCGCTGCTGCGCGAAAAAGGTTTGCGCATCAAGACCGAACAGGGCACCGATGTGATCGAGCCCAAGCTGGCGACCGCGGACGCGCTGGGCGGTCCTTACGATGTCGTGATCATGAGCTGCAAGGCCTACGACCTGGACGGCGCCATCGAGTCGATCAGGCCTGTCATGCAGCAAAATCCCAAGGCGGTCGTGCTGCCCATACTCAACGGCATGCGCCACTATGATGCGCTCGACGCGGCCTTCGGCAAGGAGCGCGTGCTGGGCGGACTGTGCCATGTCATGGCCACCATCGGCGCGGAAGGCGAGATCGTCATCATGGGGCCGCTGGGCGCCCTCATCTTCGGCGAACGCGCGGGCGGCATCAGCGAGCGCGGCGAGGCCATCCGCAAGGCGCTGGAGCCCGCGGCCTTCAGCCCCAGGCTCAGCGACGACATCGAGCAGGATATCTGGGAGAAGTACACCTTCCTGTCGACCCTGGCCGCGTCCACCTGCCTGATGCGTGGCAGCGTGGGCGAGATCGTGCGTTCCTCGGACGGCGAGCGTTTCATGCGCGCCCTGCTCGATGAAATCGACAGCGTGGCGCAGGGCCATGGCCACGGCATGCGGCCCAAGGCGCAAGCGTTCGCGATCGGCACCCTTACCGATTCCAGCTCGGGGGCGACGGCATCCATGTTCCGCGACTTGCGCCAGGGCGGCAAGATCGAGGGCGAGCATCTCATCGGCGACATGGTGCAGCGCGCGGACAAGCTGGGCCTGCAGGTGCCTTATCTGCGCGCGGCCTACGTCCATATCCAGGTCTACCTGGCGCAGCGCGCCGCCCGGCAGGCGTGAACACCGCGCCGAGTCTGCGCGGTTCGACGGAGGCATGACGCATGCGCGGCATCTATCTGGCGGGGTTCGACGTATTTCGCGCCGACGCGGTGCAGCAGGGCGAGCGGCTCAAGGCCCTGTGCCGGGCGCATGGTTTCGAGGGGTTCTACCCCTTGGACAACGCACTGCCCGCAGGCCTGGCCGGCCGCGCGGCAGCGCAGTGGATCTACGAGCAGAACATCGGCCTGATACGCCGGGCCGATCTCGTCATGGCCAATCTCAATGTGTTCCGCGGGCTCGAGCCCGACTCGGGCACGGCCTTCGAGGTAGGCTACGGCGCGGCGCTGGGCAAGCCGGTGTGGGCCTATACCGACGATGCCCGCTCGCTGGTGGCGCAGGCAGGTGCGCGACGCGATGTGCGCGACGCCTCGCGCATCGTCGACGCGCAGGGCTATACCGTCGAGGACTTCGGCCTGAACGTAAATCTGATGCTGGCCTGCGCGGCGCGCGTGGTGACGGGCGATGCGCAGGCCTGCCTGCGGGAAATCGCCGCGGCGTAGCGTGCCGATTCGTCGCCGCGCATGGGTAGCGCGGCTTCGGTGGTCGCAAGCCCGCGGGCTTATTCCTTCTTCTTTTTCTTGGGCAGCGCCAGCATGGTGCCGCGGCAGGAGGGCGCGCCGCACAGGCAGCGGTAGCCTTCCTTGAGCTTCTTGGTGATGCGTCCGTCCATGACCAGGCCGTAGTCGTAGGACAGCTCTTCGCCGCGCTTGATGTCGCGCGCGGCGACGATGTAGACGCGCTTGCCGCCCTTGCCTTCCTGCGATTCGCAGTTGGGTTCGCAGCCGTGGTTGATCCAGCGCGCGTCGTTGCCCTGGTCGCCGCCGTCGATGATCTTGCCGGACGACAGCGAGAAGAAGAACGTGTGGAACGGATCGTCCGGATTGGTGGGATGGCGCCGGTCGGCCTCTTTGTCCGAGATGCGCACGCCCGCGTATTCGATGATGCGCGTGCCCGCCGGGATCTTGCGCGCGGCGAAGACGCCGTTGCCGTGCAGCTTGGAGCGGCGCACGACGTGCCAGGGCTTTTCGGTGTCGATAGTCATGTGTGAGGCTGAAGGCGCGAGCCCGTTGCGGACCCGTGAGCGCGGATTATAGGGGAGGGGCGTTGCCTGTTGATGACGCGCGGCACGGGTTCTCACGCGGGCGGCGCGACCACCGACAGCGGCAGGCGCGATTGCTTCAGGCTGCGCAGCACGAAGCCCGACTTGCTGTGGCGGATGCCGGGGATGCGATAGAGCCGTTCGCGCAGCAGCCGCTCGTAGTCGCGCGTGTCGCGCACGGCGATGCGGATGATGTAGTCGTAGTCGCCCGAAACCAGAAAGGCCTCGAGCACTTCGGGAATCTCGGCCAGCGCGCGGCCGAATTCGTACAGCGTGGTGTCGCTATGGCTCTCTAGCGTGACGTGCACGATGACCGTATCCATGAAGCCCAGCGCTTCGGGGGAGATGTCCGCCGTGTAGCCGCGGATCACGCCCTCGCGCTCCATGCGCTTGATGCGGTTCCAGCAGGGCGTGGCTGACAGTCCCACCGCCGCGCCGATGTCGTTCAGGCTGGCGCGGGCGTCGTCCTGCAGGACCTTGAGAATGGCGATGTCGAATTTGTCCAGGTGCATTTTCTTTAAAACCTAATATTTGAAGATGAATTTACTTGATAGTTGGCAATTTCGGAGAAAATAAGACAAAAATTCTTCCATTTGGCCGATAAGATGGTTGGCATGAACGACCGTCTCCCCGCCCCCCTGCTGGCCGCCCTGGACAAGGCCGCCTGCGACGAATCCCCGACCGCCGAGCAGTCCGACAACGGTGCGCGGCGCCTGCTCGACACCCTGATTGCCTGCGGCGTCGATACCATTTTCGGCTACCCCGGCGGCGCGGTGCTGCCGCTTTACGACGCCCTGCACGCCGAGCCGCGCATCCGCCACGTGCTGGTGCGCCACGAACAGGCCGCCGTGCACGCGGCCGAAGGCTATGCGCGCACCACCGGCAAGCCGGGCGTGGTGTTCGTCACCTCCGGCCCCGGCATGGCCAACACCACCTCCGGCTTGCTCGATGCCTGGTGCGACTCGATCCCCGTGCTGTGCGTGAGCGGTCAGGTGGCGACCGGCGCCATCGGCACCGATGCTTTCCAGGAGTGCGACGCGCTGGGCATTTCGCGCTCGGTGACCAAATGGAATGTGCAGATCCGCGATGTACGCGACGTGGCGCAAGTCACCGCGCGCGCCTATGCCTTGACGCAGCAAGGCCGGCCCGGCCCGGTGCTGGTCGACATTCCCAAGGACGTGCAGCTGGCTGTCGACGCATCGGCTGCGCGGCAAGACGATGCGCCGCGCACGGCCACGCTGAGCGCGCAGCGCCAGGCGGGCAAGCGCGATCACCGTATCCCGCAGGGCACGGTGCAGCGCGCCGTGGCGCTGATCGCGCAGGCGCGCCGGCCGGTGTTCTACGGCGGCGGCGGGCTGATCAATGCCGGTCCCGAGGCCTGTGCGGCGTTCGCGGAACTGGTGCGCACCACGGGGGCGCCTTGCACGCTGACCCTGATGGGCCTGGGCGCTTTTGCAGCCAGCGACCCCCAATTCGTGGGCATGCTGGGCATGCACGGCACGCTCGAGGCCAACCTGGCCATGCACCAGGCCGATCTGGTGGTGTGCGTGGGCGCGCGCTTTGACGACCGCATCACCGGCAAGCTGGCGCAGTTCTGCCCGCACGCGCGCAAGATCCATCTGGACATCGACCCGGCTTCGATCAACAAGGTGGTGCGGGTGGACGTGGCCCTGGTGGGCGATGCCCTGCCGCTGGTGCAGGCGCTGCGCCAGGGCCTGGCGCAGCACGAGTTGCCGGCCGGGCGTTTGAGCGAGTGGTGGTCGCGCATCGAAGGCTGGCGCGCGCAGCGCTGCCTGGATTACGTGGAAAGCCCCGATGCCATCCTGCCGCAGCATTTGATGAGCCGGCTCGATGCCGCCTTGGCCGGACGCGATGCCATCGTGTCTACCGACGTGGGCCAGCACCAGATGTGGGCCGCGCAATACCTGCACTTCGATCGCCCCAACCGCTGGCTGACTTCGGGCGGCGCGGGCACCATGGGCTACGGCCTGCCGGCCGCCATCGGCGCGCAGATCGCGCATCCGGAATCGACCGTGGTGTGCGTGAGCGGCGATGCGTCGGTGCTCATGAACATCCAGGAACTGGCCACGGCGACGCAGCATCGCACGCCGGTCAAGCTGGTGCTGTGCAATAACGGCTATATGGGCATGGTGCGCCAGTGGCAGGAGCTGATTCACGGCGGGCGCTACAGCCATAGCTATAACGAGGCCCTGCCCGATTTCGTGGCGCTGGCCCGCGCCTTCGGCTGGCAGGCCGAGCGGGTGAGCGATCCGGCGCAGCTGGACGCGGCGCTGGCGCGCTGCCTGGCGCACCCGGGCCCGTATTTCCTGGACGCGGTCGTCATGGCGCAGGAAAACTGCTTTCCCATGATTCCGGCCGGAGGCGGACACAACCGCGTCATGCTGGCCGAGGACCGCTGGCACGAAGAATAGGGGCGGCATAAATAGGGCAGCAAGACAGCGGTGTGCGCATGACATTGACTTGTCACATGTGCGGCGTAGACTGGGTCGCCAGAAATGAAAACGTTTTCAGTCAAGCGTTGAACCCAGGTCTCGCGCCATGCCCCGTAAAGCTGCCAGCCGCTCGTCCATCGTCGAGGTCGCCCGCAAGGCGGGCGTGTCTCCCGCGACGGTATCGCGCGCATTCAACCAGCCCGAGTTGCTCAAGCCGGCCACGCTGGCGCATATCAGGGCGGTGGTGCGCACTGATGGCTTTCGCCCCAACCGCGTGGGCCGCAGCCTGCGCGCCGGCAGCACGCGCACCATCGGTCTGTTGCTGCCTACGCTGAACAATCCCGTCTTCGCCGAATGCTTCGAAGGCGCCGAGCGGCATGCGCGCCAGGCTGGCTATAGCGTCATGATGGCGACCACCGGCTATGTGCCCGAGGTCGAGGCCACGGCGGTGCAGGCTTTTCTCGATCACCAGATCGACGGACTCATTCTTACCGTCGGCACGCCGGTACGCAACGCGGCGCTGGCGATGCTGCAGGCGGTCGATATGCCGCACATGCTGGTCTACAACGAGTCCGGCAAGCATCCCTTCGTTTCGGTCGACAACCGCGGCGCCGCGCGCGACATGGTGCAGGCGCTGGCCGCGCTCGGCCATCGGCGCATCGCCGCGGTCACCGGCCCGCTGTCCGAGTCCGACCGCGCGCGCCGGCGCCTGGTCGGCGCGCGCGAGCAAGCCCTTGCGCTGGGCCTGGGCGAAGTCGCGCACTGGGTCATGCCGGCGCACACCGCGGCCAGCCGCGACGTCCTGCAGGCCGCGCTGCGAGATCCGGGCGCGCCCACGGCGCTGTTCTGCTCCAACGACTTGCTGGCCGCCTCGACGATCACGCACCTGGTGGCGATGGGGTATTGCGTGCCGCGCGATCTCTCGGTGTGCGGCTTCGACGGCATCGCCATGGGGGCGCTGATGGTGCCGCCGCTGACTTCGGTGGAACAACCCAGCAGCCAGATCGGCGCCACGGCCTGCGCTCAATTGCTGGCCCGCCTGCAAGGGGGCCAAACCCGTTCGGTGCGCTTGCCGCACCGGATTCTCCCGGGCGGCACGGTCGCCGCGCCGCCCACGTCCACCCGTACCGCGAGGAGTAAGACCCCATGAAACGCATGATCAAAATCGCGCTGCGCGGCGCGCTGATCGCCTTGGCGATAGGGGCCGCATCGGCCCAGGCCGCCGAGACGGCCATCTGCTACAACTGCCCGCCGGAATGGGCCGATTGGGCAGGCCAGATCAAGGCCATCAAGCAAGCTACCGGCGTCGTCGTTCCGCCGGACAACAAGAACTCGGGCCAGGCCCTGGCCGCGATCGCCGCCGAGAAAGACAACGCCGTGGCCGACGTGACCTACCTGGGCGTGACCTTCGGCATCCAGGCTGCCAAGCAAGGCCTGGTGCAGCCGTACAAGCCGGCGCATTGGGACGACATCCCCGCCGGCCTGAAGAACCCGGACGGCAAATGGTTCGCCATCCACTCGGGCACCATGGGCTTCATGGTCAACGTGGCCGCGCTGCGCGGCAAGCCCGTGCCCAAATCGTGGGCCGATCTGCTCAAGCCCGAATACAAAGGCCTGATCGGCTATCTGGATCCGGCATCGGCCTTCGTGGGCTATGTGGGCGCCGTGGCGGTCAACCGCGCGCTGGGCGGCACGCTGGACAACTTCACACCCGCCATCGAATGGTTCAAGAAACTGCAGGCCAATCAGCCCATTGTTCCCAAGCAGACGGCCTATGCCCGCGTGCTCTCGGGAGAGATCCCCATTCTGCTCGACTATGACTTCGACGCCTACCGCGCCAAGTACACCGACCGCGCCGACGTCGCTTTCGTGATTCCCGCCGAAGGCACGATCACCGTGCCGTACGTCATGGCCATGGTGGCCAACGCGCCGCATCCGGCCAGCGCGCACAAGGTGCTGGACTTCGTGCTGTCGGACAAGGGGCAGGCGCTGTGGGCCGACGCCTACCTGCGCCCGGTGCGCGCCAGCGCAATCTCGCCCCAAGCGCAGACGAAGTTCCTGCCCGCCAGCGAGTATGCCCGCGCCGGCACGGTGGACTATCAGAAGATGGCCGATGTCGAACGCGCCTTCTCCGATCGGTACGCCAAGGAAGTCCACTGACCATGCAGCGCCGCGGATGGCTCGTCTTCGCCGCGCCGGCCGCGGCGCTGTTCCTGGCTTTCTGGCTGCTGCCCATGGTCGAGCTGGCGCTGCGCGGCGCCAGCCCGGTCGATGGGCATTGCGCTTACCTGACCGTGGTGACCGCGCCGCGCTATTGGCGCAGTCTTTTCAACACGGTCGCCCTGTCGCTGGCCTCGATGGCGGGCACGTT
>CALGFL010000372.1 GCA_937881145.1 uncultured Bordetella sp. | reverse complement strand
GCCGACATCATCGCCTACGAAAAAACCCATCCGAACCGGGTGACCTTCGCCTCGTCGGGCGTGGGTTCGAGCGACCATCTCTCGGCCGCCCTGTTCTGGCAGCGCAGCGACACCAGCGGCATTCACGTTCCCTACCAGGGCGGCGGACCGGCCCAGACCGACCTCATGGGCGGGCAGGTCGACGCCTCGTTCCAGAACCTGAACACCGTGCTGCCTTACATCCAGGCCGGACGCATGCACGCCCTGGGCATCACCAGCGCCACGCGCTCGCCCCTGCTGCCCGACGTCCCCACCATGGCCGAAGCCGGCGTCAAGGACATGGTCGTCACGTCCTGGCAGGCCGTCGTCGCGCCCAAGGGCATGCCCACGGCCCTGCGCGACGAAGTGGCCGCCGCTTTCGTCAAGGCCTTGAACGATCCCAAGGTCAAGACGCCGTTCACTTCGGTCGGCTACGACCTCATCGCCGATACGCCCGACCAGTTCGCCGCCTTCATGCAACAGGACTCGGCGCGCTGGAAAAGCGTGATCGACGCCGGCCACATCACCATCAATTAATCACCCGCCGGGAACGCAAGACCCATGACCGAGACCACCGCCGCCAAACCCCTGCTCATCAAGATGCACGAGCTGGACAATGTCGCCATCGTCGCCAATGACGGCGGCCTGCCCGCGGGCACCCAGATCGACGGCGGCATCACGCTGGTGGACAAAGTGCCCCAGGCGCACAAGGTGGCCCTGGTCGACCTCGCCGAAGGCGAGGCCATCCGGCGCTACAACGTGCCCATCGGCTACGCGCTCAAGGCCATTGCCGCGGGCAGCTGGGTGCATGAAAGGCTGCTGCGCATGCCGCCGGCGCGCGAACTCGAGGGCCTGCCCATCGCCACGGTCAAGCCCGCGGCCCAGGCCGCGCTCGAAGGCTACACCTTCGAGGGCTACCGCAACGCAGACGGCTCGGTGGGCACCCGCAATATCCTGGCCATCACGCAGACCGTGCAATGCGTGGCCGGCGTAACCGAATTCGCGGTACAGCGCATCAAGTCCGAGCTGCTGCCCAGGTACCCCAACGTCGACGACGTGGTCGCACTGGAGCACACCTACGGCTGCGGCGTCGCCATCGACGCGCCGGACGCCATCGTGCCCATACGCACCCTGCGCAATATCAGCATGAACCCCAACTTCGGCGGCGAAGTGATGGTGGTCAGCCTGGGCTGCGAAAAACTGCAGCCCGAGCGCCTGCTGCCGCCCGGCACCATCGCCATCACCGACGAGCGCCAGGCCGACAAGGGGCTGGACGTGGTGTGCCTGCAAGACGCCGCGCACGTGGGCTTCATGTCGATGATCGACAGCATCATGCGCCAGGCCGAAATCCATCTGGCGCGCCTGAACGCGCGCAGGCGCGTCACGGTGCCCGCCAGCGAACTGGTGGTGGGCGTGCAATGCGGCGGCAGCGACGCCTTCAGCGGCGTCACCGCCAACCCGGCCGTCGGCTTCTGCACCGACTTGCTGGTGCGCGCCGGCGCCACGGTCATGTTCTCCGAGGTCACCGAAGTGCGCGACGGCATCGACCAGCTCACTTCGCGCGCCGCCACGCCCGAAGTCGCCCAGGACATGATCCGCGAAATGGCCTGGTACGACGCCTATCTCAAGCGCGGCCAGGTCGACCGCAGCGCCAACACCACGCCGGGCAACAAAAAAGGCGGGCTGTCCAACATCGTCGAAAAAGCCATGGGCTCCATCGTCAAGTCGGGCAGCTCCCCCATCTCGGGCGTGCTCGCGCCGGGCGAAAAGCTCGCGCGAAAAGGCCTGATCTACGCCGCCACCCCCGCCAGCGATTTCATCTGCGGCACGCTGCAGCTGGCCGCGGGCATGAATCTGCACGTCTTCACCACCGGCCGCGGGACACCCTACGGCCTGGCCGCCGTGCCCGTCATCAAGGTCGCCACCCGCGACGATCTGGCCAGGCGCTGGCACGATCTGATGGACATCAACGCCGGCACCATCGCCACCGGCGAGAAGACCATCGCCGACGTGGGCTGGGAGCTTTTCCAATTCATGCTCGACGTCGCCAGCGGCCGCAAGAAAACCTGGGCTGAACACTGGAAGCTGCACAACTCGCTCACTCTGTTCAACCCCGCGCCGGTTACCTGAAGCAAGCCAGGCCGGGCCGCATTCCCCATACGCATACACCCGCTTTCTATCAAGGACACGCCATGAGCTACACCCCCCAGGAACTCAAGACCATCGTCAGCGACGGCCTGCTGTCGTTCCCGCTTACCGACTTCGGCGCCAATCTCGAGTTCGACCAGAAGGGCTACACCAAGCGCCTGGAATGGCTCGCCCCCTACGGCGCCAGCGTGCTGTTCGCGGCCGGCGGCACGGGTGAATTCTTCTCCCTCTCGCCCGAGGAATATCCCGGCATCATCAAGACCGCCGTGGACGTCTGCCGCGGCACGGTGCCCATCATCGCCGGCGCCGGCGGCTCCACCCGCCAGACCATCGCCTACGCGCAAGCCGCCGAAAAGGCCGGCGCGCACGGCATCCTGCTGATGCCGCACTACCTCACCGAAGCCAGCCAGGAAGGCCTGGCGGCGCACGTCGAGGCCATCTGCAAGAGCGTCAATTTCGGCGTCATCGTCTACAACCGCGCCCAGGCCAGGTACAAGCCCGACACCCTGGCCCGCCTGGCCGAGCGCTGCCCCAATCTGGTCGGTTTCAAGGACGGCGTGGGCGACATCGAATACATGGTTTCGGTCTACCAGAAGATGGGCGACCGCTTCAGCTACCTGGGCGGCCTGCCCACCGCCGAAGTCTATGCCGCGGCCTACAAGGCGCTGGGCACGCCGGTGTATTCGTCGGCCGTCTTCAACTTCATGCCCAAGACCGCGATGAAGTTCTACGAAGCCGTGCGCGACGACGACATGAAGACCCAGCATGAACTGCTCAAGAACTTCTTCATGCCCTACCTGGACATCCGCAACAAGAGCGCCGGCTACGCGGTCAGCATCGTCAAGGCCGGCGCGGCCATCGTCGGCCACAGCGCCGGCCCCGTGCGCCCGCCCCTGAGCGACCTCAAGCCCGACGAAGTCCAGGCCCTGCGCGCCCTCATCGAACAACTCGGCTCGCAAGAGCTCTGATCCAGGCCCGGTAACGATCATGCCGACTTCACCTACTCCCCTACCCCAGGGCCGTTCCAGCAGGCTGCTGCTGACCGGCGCGGCCGGCGGCCTGGGCAAGGTCCTGCGTCCTCGCCTCAAGGCCTATGCGGATCTGCTGCGCGTCTCCGATATCGGCGCCATGGATCCCGCGCAGGCGGGCGAGGAGGTCGTGGCCTGCGACCTGGCCGACGCCGGCGCGGTCGACGCGCTGGTGCAGGGCTGCGACGCCATCGTCCATCTGGGCGGCGTCTCCGTCGAGCGTCCGTTCGAGGAAATCCTGCCCGCCAACATCCAGGGCGTCTACAACGTGTACGAAGCCGCGCGCCGCCACGGCGTGCGCCGCGTCATCTTCGCCAGCTCCAACCACACCATCGGCTTCTACCGCCAGAACCAGGTCATCGACGCGGACGTGCTGCCGCGCCCCGACGGCTACTACGGGCTGAGCAAGGTGTTCGGCGAGAACCTCTCGCGCTTCTACTTCGACCGCTACGGCATCGAGACCGTATGCATCCGCATCGGCTCGTCCTTCCCCGAAGCGAAAGACCGCCGCATGCTGGTCACCTGGCTGAGCTACGACGATCTCGAGCAGCTGATCGTGCGCGGGCTGTTCACGCCCAGCGTCGGCCACACCATCGTCTACGGTGCTTCGGCCAACCGCGACAGCTGGTGGGACAACAACCGAGCCGCGCATCTGGGCTTCGCCCCCAAAGACAGTTCCGAGCAGTTCCGCGCCAAGGTCGAGGCCCAGCCCCAGCCCGATCCGACCGATCCGGCCAATCGATATCAGGGCGGCGGTTTCGTCAAAGCCGGCCCCTTCAACGACTGAACCCGGCCATGCAAATCGAACGCATCGGCAGCATGCTGTGCGGCGTGGGCGAAAGCCCCGTCTGGCATCCCGTCGAACAGGCCCTCTACTGGACCGACATTCCCGCGCGCACGCTGTGGCGCTGGAATCCGTCCGACGGCAAGGCCGCGAGCTGGGCTTTGCCCGAGCAGGCCGGCTGCCTGGCCGTGCGCCGCGCGGGCGGGCTGCTGCTGGCCATGGAGCAAGGCATCCGCGTGCTGGACCGCCTGCCCGCCGCCGGCGAGGCGGCCGACCCCGTGCCGGCGGCCGCTGTCGCGCATGCCGAACCGGGCATGCGCTTTAACGACGGGCGCTGCGACCGGCAAGGCCGGTTCTGGGCCGGCACCATGGTGCAGGACACGTCCCTGGCGCGCTCCGCCGGACGCATCTACCGCTACGCCCGCGGCGAACTCCGGGAGTCGGCGCTGGGCGGGTTCATCACGCCCAACGGCATGGGCTTCAGCCCCGACGGCCGCACCATGTACCTGTCGGACTCGCACCCGTCGCGCCAGATCGTCTGGGCCTTCGACTACGACATCGACGCCGGCCGGCCCGAACGCCAGCGGGTCTTCATCGAGAAACTGCCCGCCGGCCGGCCCGACGGCGCCGCGGTCGACGCCGACGGCTGCTACTGGATCTGCGGCAACGACGCCGGCATGCTTTACCGCTATACGCCCGCGGGCCGGCTGGACCGCAGCATCGCGCTGCCCGTGGCCAAGCCGGCCATGTGCGCCTTCGGCGGCGCGGAACTCGACACGCTTTTCATCACCACGATCCGCCCACCGTCCTGCGCGCCCGACGCGCAGGACGGCGCGGTGTACGCCCTACGCCCCGGCATCCGCGGCCTGCAAGAGCCAGCTTACGTCGGATAAGCGTCCACAAAGCAAGACCACCCCAAGGAGACACCATGCAAGTCAAACAAGCCCTGCCCCGCGTTTCGCTGCTGCTAGCGACGACTCTGCTCGCGTTCGGCGCCGCCAACGTTCAAGCACGCACCTTCCGCGTGGCCAACGTGCACAACGACACCTACCCGACCGTACTGGCGCTCAAGTACATGGGCGAGCAGCTGTCCAAGGAAACCGGCGGCAAGGACACGGTCAAGGTTTTCGGCAACAGCATGCTCGGTTCGGAAAACGACACCATCAACCAGGTCCGCGCCGGCGCGCTCGACATGGCCTGGGTCAGCACCGCGCCCCTGAACAACATCGTTCCCGAATCGGTGATTCCGTCGCTGCCCTTCCTGTTCCGCGACATCGACCATTTCCGCAAGGTCATGTACGGCCCTGAAGGCCAGAAGCTGCTCGACCTGTTCCAGGCCAAGGGCATGGTCGCGCTGACTTTCTACGAAAGCGGCACCCGCTCGATGTACGCCAAGAAGCCCATCCACTCGCCGCAAGACATGAAGGGCGTCAAGGTGCGCGTGCAGCCTTCCGACCTGATGTCCGACGAGATCAAGGCCATGGGCGGCAGCCCCACGCCGATGGATTTCGCCGAGGTGTACACCGGCCTGAAGACCGGCCTGATCGACGCGGCCGAGAACAACTACTCGTCCTACGCCGAGACCAAGCACTACGAAGTCGCGACGGTCTACTCGGAAACCCAGCACGCCATGGTGCCGGAAGTCCTGCTCTTCTCCAAGAAGGTCTGGGACACGCTCAAGCCTGAAGAGCAGGCCGCCATCAAGAAGGCCGCCAAGGCTTCCCAGGACGACTACGTGAAGCTCTGGACTGCCCAGGAAGAAAAGGCCAAGCAGTACGTGCTCTCGCACGGCGCCACCGTGATCCCGGCCAAGGACATCGACCGCGCCGCCTTCGTCAA
>CALGFL010000371.1 GCA_937881145.1 uncultured Bordetella sp. | reverse complement strand
GGGATCGCAGCGGCGCACCAGGTTCTCGGCCAGCACGCGCGAGGTGTACGGCAGGCCGTCGTAGGCCCCCGGCGAGATCGCGTCAACGGCTTCGCGCGCGTCGAAATAATCCAACTTGGTGCCCGGCAGGGGCTTGCGGTATTGGGAGTTCATCATGCCTCGGTACGCTGCAGGTCGGCCTGCGCGATTTCACGTTCGATGTTGAGATAGGACGCACGGATATGCCGGCGCATCAAAAGCTGCGCCAGCTCGCCGTCGCCGTCGGCGATGGCGTCGAGTATGCGGTGATGCTCGGCGTAGACCTGGGGCGGCCGGTTGGGCGTGCTCGAGTACTGGATGCGGTACATGCGCGCCAATTGATAGAGGTCTTCGCATAGCAGGCGAAACAGCATCTGGTTGCCGCTGCCCTGCACGATGCGATAGTGGAAATCGTAGCCGCCCTCCTGTTGGTAATAGCCGCGCCCGGCCTGGAAATTCTCGTCGCGCTCATGGGCCTGGAGCACCTGGCGCAACTCGCCGATGGCTTGCGGCGTCATGTTTTGCGCGGCCAGCCGGCACGCCATGCCTTCGAGCGATTCGCGGATCTGGTAGAGCTCGTTCAGCTCCTGGCGGCTGAGCGCCACCACCCGCACGCCCGCATGCGGCACGCGCACCAGCAGGCGCTGGCCTTCGAGCCGATGCAGCGCCTCGCGCAGCGGCCCGCGGCTGATGCCATAGGCGCGCACCAGCTCGGGCTCGGAAATGCGGCTGCCCGGCGGAATCTCGCCCTTGACGATGGCCGACTGGATCTGCCGGAACGCGTGGTCCGACAGGGTCTCGCCTTCGGGCGCCGGCGGGACCGGCAATTTGAGTACCTTGCTCACTTTGTCGACGATTCTTTGTTTTTTCTTGAAAAACAATAGATCAACATGGGGTTTTTTGCAATATCGTCGAAAATTTCAAGAAAACCAATCCGCCTACAATTGCACAAGTCCATTTCTAGTGTCGCGACATGCTCATGCTCTGGGTCAAGGCCCTGCACATTGTCTTTGTCACTTCGTGGTTCGCCGGCCTGTTCTACCTGCCCCGCATCTACGTCAACCTGGCCCAGCAGACCGACCCCGGCGCCCAGGCGTGCCTCCTGGGCATGGCGCGCCGCCTGTACCGCTTCACCTCCGTCCTGGCCTTTCCCGCGGTGCTGCTGGGACTGTGGCTGTTCCTCGGCTACGGCATCGGCATGGGTCCAGGCAACGGCTGGATGCACGCCAAGCTGCTGATGGTCGTGCTCGTCATCGGCTACCATCACGCCTGCGGCGTCATGCTGCGCAAATTCGAGCAGGGCCGCAACACCCGCTCGCACACCTTTTACCGCTGGTTCAACGAAATCCCCATTGTGCTGCTGCTCATCGTGGTGGCGCTGGTAGTCGTCAAACCTTTCTGAAGCCGCCGCGGCTCTCCCCTATTTTTATGTCCGACGACGCCGACCGTCCGCGCAAGACGCTGACCCTGACCCGCCCCAGCCGCTCCGCGCAGGACGAAAACCCGCGCCGCAAACGCAGCGGCGCGCGTGCGAAAAACGCCGAGCAACTAGAGCGCGGCAAAGAAAAGACCGGGCGCATGCCGCAAGCAGGCGGTCTGCGCAACGACAGCGCGAGCCCAGCCGCGGCCTTGGCGGATCGAAACCGCGACGAACCCCGTGAGCCCGACAAACCCGACGAGCTCAGCGGCGGCGAAGACACTGCAGCGTTCATCGGCGAACCCGTCGTCGAAAAACGCAGGCGCCCCCTGAGTGCCAAGCAAGCCGAAGTCTTCAACGTCTTCGCTCCCTGCCCCCAAGGCCTGGAAGAAGCCCTGGCCGCCGAAATGCAGGCCCTGGGCTTCGAAGATGCGCAGCCAGGCCGCGCCGGCTGCGGTTTCACCGCCGACTGGAGCGGCATCCAGCGCGCCAACCTGTACTCGCGCCTGGCCACCCGCATCCTCGCCCAGGTCGCCCAGGAAGAAATCGGACACGAAGACGACATCCTCGACCTGGCCTACAGCGTGCCCTGGGAACGCTGGTTCGGCGCCGAACAGACTCTGCGCGTGGACACCTCGGCCATCAAGAGCCCCGTGCGCAGCCTGCAATACTGCAACCTGCGCGCCAAGGACGGCATCTGCGACCGCCTGCGCGATCGCGAGGGCGCCCGCCCCGACATCGACACCGTACGTCCCGATGCGCGCGTGCACCTGTTCATCCAAGGCACCCTGGCCACCCTTTACCTGGACACGTCCGGCGAATCGCTCTTCAAGCGCGGCTGGCGCCTGGACAAGGGCGAGGCGCCCTTGCGCGAAAACCTGGCCGCGGGCCTGCTGGCCCTGGCCGGCTGGGACCCGGCCTACCCCTTGATGGACCCCTTCTGCGGCAGCGGCACCATTCTCATCGAAGCCGCCGGCATCGCCCTGGGCGTGCCGGCCGGCATCTGGCGCCCCTTTGGCTTCGAACGCATGCGCGGCTTCGACAACCGCCACTGGCGCGACCTCAAGGACGACGCCCGCGCGCGCATCCGCACCCAGCTCGATACGCCGCTCGTGGGCTGCGACCTCGACCCCCAGGCCGTGGAATACGCGCGCGCCAACGCCGAACGCGCCTGGCTCACACCGGACACCATACGCTTCGAGGTGGTCGACGCCCGCACGATGGAGCCGCCCTGCGAGCCCGGCGTGATCGTGACCAACCCTCCCTATGTCGAGCGCATGGACCAGATCTACGACGGCCTCTGGGGCGATTTGGCCTCCAACC
>CALGFL010000370.1 GCA_937881145.1 uncultured Bordetella sp. | reverse complement strand
GTTCGAAGTCTGCGTGGCGCTGTGTGCCGGCGAAATGTTCATTACAGGAGGTATATCGATTTTCTGTCCGCGCAAGAGCATACCCGAATAAAAAAGGCCGGACGCATGTGCGTCCGGCCCCAAATTGCGGCCGATCAGCGGCCGGGGTTCACTTATTGGGCTGCGGCGTGATGCGAAGATAGGGTCGCACGGCCTTGTAGCCCTTGGGGAATTTTTCCTTGAGCACGGCCTCGTCCTTGATCGAAGGCACGATGATCACGTCGTCGCCGTCCTCCCAGTTCACCGGCGTGGCCACGCTGTGACTGTCGGTCAGCTGCAACGAATCGATCACGCGCAGGATCTCGTTGAAATTGCGTCCCGTGCTGGCCGGGTAGGTGATGGTGAGCCGCACCTTCCTGGCCGGGTCGATGATGAACACCGAACGCACCGTGGCCGTGGCGCTGGCATTGGGGTGGATCATGTCGTAGAGCTCGCAGACCTTGCGGTCTTCGTCAGCCAGGATGGGAAAGTTCACCGTGGTCGATTGCGTGTCGTCGATGTCGTGAATCCAGTCTTTATGGGACTGGGCGCCGTCGACCGACAGGGCCAGCACCTTGACGTTGCGGCGGGCGAACTCGCTGGCGAGCTTGGCGGTATAGCCCAGTTCGGTGGTGCACACGGGCGTGAAATCGGCCGGATGCGAGAACAGCACCCCCCAGCTGTTGCCCAGGTACTCGTACAGGCGAATGGGGCCGACGGAGGATTGTTGCTCGAAATCAGGGGCGGTATCGCCCAAGCGTAGCTGTGCCATGAAAACTCTCCTGCAAGGTTGTGGGACCGGATAGATCATTCTGGCAGCAATGCGCAGCAGGCAAAAATAGCCTGCCCGCATAACCTTATGAATGGCCTCATGAATTTATGCGTGGCTGGCTTTCTCCCATTGCATGCCGCACGCATCGGCAACGGCGCCGCCGCGCACCGCCGCCGACAGCCCCAAGGCGCGCGGCAGAATGTGCGCGGCGTAGAACAGGCTGGTCGCCAGCCTGCGGCGGTGATAGGCATCGCTGGAACCGGCGGCCAGGTGCTTGCGGCAGGCCAGCGCCGCGCGCGCCATCTGCCAGCCGCCGTGCACCGTGCCCGCCAGCATCAGCAAGGGCACGCTACCCGCATACACCGCTCTGATCTGCCCCGCCGCGTTCTGCAGCACATAGGCCACGGCGTCTTCGTAGGCACAGATGGCCTGGTCGAAATTCAGGCGCAGCAGTTCCAGCGCATCGCGGTCGCCGGCATCGGCCTTGCGCCCCTCGGCGGCCACGAGCCTGAGCGTCTCGCGCATGGCGGCGATGCAGGCATGGGTCGCCGCGCCGCCGTCGCGCACCGTCTTGCGGCCCACGAAGTCGTTGGCCTGGATGGCCGTCGTGCCTTCGTAGATGGGCAGGATGCGGGCATCGCGGTAATACTGGGCCGCACCGGTTTCTTCAATGAAGCCCATGCCGCCGTGCACCTGGATGCCCAGCGAAGCCACTTCCACGGCCGACTCGGTGGCAAAACCCTTCACCACCGGCACCAGGTATTCGTACAGGGCCTGCTGGCTCGCGCGCACGGCCGCGTCGGGATGATGCGAG
>CALGFL010000369.1 GCA_937881145.1 uncultured Bordetella sp. | reverse complement strand
GGCCAAGTGCTGAACCGATCGTGGTCCGTACTCGCTGACGACGGCGTCATCGTCAGCACTGCTTCGCCCGCCATTCTGGCAAGCACCCCCGCAGGGCGCCGCGGCCTCTGGTTCGTCAATACGCCGCAGGCTGCGCGACTGCAAGCGATCGCCGACGACGTGACGCATGGGCGCTTGCAGTCCAAGGTCGCGGCCGTTGTGCGCTTCGACGAGCTTGCCGAGGCGATCGAACTCAATCGGACCGAGCCGCAGGTCGGCAAGACCATTGTGGATTTCTCCCTCTGAATCAACTTTCCAAAGCGGGGCAGAACCTGCGCACCGTGAACCGGCGATCTATGAATGGATCAGAGGCGCGCCGATTCGCGACCTTCATCGCACCCTTCAAATTTAGACAAGCAAATCAATCCTGGACCAAGGAGTAATCATCATGACCATTCTCGTTACCGGCGCTACCGGCACTGTCGGCCGCCAAGTTGTCCAACAACTCGCGAAGCGCGGCGCCGACGTTCGCGCGCTTGTCCGCGATCCCTCGAAAGCAAACTTCCCGGTCGGCGTCGACGTCGTCCAGGGCGACCTGCTCGACGTCGACTCTTTGCGCAGCGCTTACTCAGGCGTCTCGACGCTGTTCCTGCTCAACGCCGTGGTGCCCGACGAATACACCCAAGCGCTGATCGCGCTCAACGTCGCCCGTGAGGCCGGCATCGAGCGGATCGTCTATCTGTCGGTGATTCACAGCGACCTCTACGTGAACGTACCGCACTTCGCGGGCAAGTTTGGCGTTGAACGCATGATCGAGAAGATGGGGTTCAACGCTACCATTCTGCGCCCCGCCTACTTCATCACCAACGACATGACGATCAAGGATGTGGTGACCGGATATGGCATCTATCCCATGCCGATCGGCAGCAAGGGTCTGGCGATGGTCGACCCGCGCGACGTTGGCGAAATCGCAGCCATCGAGCTCGTCCGCCGCGAGCAAGCCGCCGGCCCGCTTGCCCTGGACCGAATCAACCTCGTCGGTCCCGATACGCTGACCGGCGCGGATGTCGCCTCGATCTGGACGCAAGTCCTGGGCCGCCCGATCACCTATCCGGGCGATGACACCGCCGGGTTCGAAAAGAACCTCCGGCAATTCATGCCGAGCTGGATGGCCTTTGACATGCGCCTGATGAGCGAGCGTTTCCTCACCGAAGGAATGATCCCTGAAGCCGGCGACGTCGAGCGCCTGACCGCGCTCCTGGGGCGCCCGCTTCGGTCCTACCGCGACTTCGTTTCCGAGATCGCGACCTCGGCCTGACTGCAGCGCCCATCGAGGTCAAGAAGCCGTTGCCACCCTACGCAATGCGGCCAGCAGCGCCTTGGCCGCGGGCTCGGACGAGGCCGGGTTCTGGCCCGTGATCAGCAGGCCATCGACCACCACATGCGGTTGCCAGTCGGCCGCCTTGGTGAAATGCGCACCGTGCTGCTTGAGCATGTCTTCCACCAGGAACGGCACGACCTCGGACAGTCCGGCTGCCGCTTCCTCGGTGTTGGTGAAGCCGGTGACGTTTTTGCCGTTTACCAGCGGCTTGCCGTCGGGCGATCGCGCCTGTTGCAGCACACCGGGTGCGTGGCACACGGCCGCGACCGGCTTGCCCGCGGCGATCATCGCGTCGACCAGCGCGATCGACGCGGCGTCTTGGGCCAGGTCCCACAAAGGACCGTGACCGCCGGGATAGAACACCGCGTCGAAGTGGCTCGCCTTCAATGTCGACAGCTTGACCGTCGCGGCCAACGCCGACTGCGCGTCTTTGTCCGCCTTGAAGCGGCGTGTGGCATCGGTCTGCGACGCCGCGTCGTCGCTCTTGGGGTCGAGCGGCGGCTGGCCACCCAGCGGCGAGGCCAAGGTGAGCGTGGCGCCCGCGTCCGCGAATACATAGTAGGGCGCCGCGAACTCTTCGAGCCAGAAGCCGGTTTTCTTGCCCGTGTCGCCGAGCCGATCGTGGGAGGTGAGGACCATCAGGATGTTCATGGGAGTTCGCCTGGGTTGGGGGAATCGATTCATTCTTGCATCATTGGTGCGCAGGCTTGCAGGTAGCGTCAAGCGATGCCGACCCGTATTGCTGCGAGTCGGCCTATCAAGGCGTCCGCATGCCAGCCTTCTGGTCAAACTTCACGAAATATCGGCGTGCCAGCGCGACGAGTTGGTTTTGTGTCGGATGGTCGACAAGCTCGTACCCAACGATGCACGGTGCGGTCAGGGGCCGGTGCTTGTCCACATAATGCCGGAAGTCCGTCAGGCTGGTGTGCCCGCCCACAAGCAGCACTTGAGCGATGCCGTCGAATGCATCGCAGACCTGGCCGAAGAACTCGTGTTCGGTGCGCACACCGCTATGATGCTGGCGCGTGAATTGCCGGTGCTGCTGCACCTGGTGTTCCACCACGTTTTCGGAGTCGAATTGCAGGATTTGCGCGGACTGGTGATCGACGAAGACTACGGCGTGAAAAAGGCTCATGGCAGGGATTCCTGTTCGTAAAAAGCCTGGCAGGAGGTGCAGTGCCGTGATTGCAGCAGATCGGCCGGGAAGGCACGCTGCCCTCGCGAAAGGCGGGGCGTCGACAGCATGAGACAGGCTCGAAATCGTAAGCTGACAAGGCAGCATGGCCTGCGCGAGTCTTGAAATCTGTGCGGTACCAGACCGACGCAGGCCGCCGGTGATCTCTGGCCGATCAGGTGGCCGGCACATTGATGGCCCATGACGCGCCGGCCAGCAGGCTCAGACCGGCCACGACAGTCAAGCGCCAGCGCAGCGGCAGATACCAGCCCGGCAGTGTCGCCCGGCGCGCCAGCCAGTGGTCCTGCACAAGGTGCAGCACAAATCCCAGCACCAACAGCAGCGCGCCTTGGCGGGCGGGCAGCAGCATGGCAGGCCAGGCAAGCAGGGCAGGGACAACGCTCCAGCCGTAGGCGCGGTCGCGCCGGCCCCCGTCCAGCCCGGGAGCGGCCATTGCGAACCCCCAGTGCAGCGCGCCGACAAAACTGAGAATCACGGCGCCGTAGCCGATCAAGGCGCGAGACCATAGGTCAGCACTTTGCGGATCGAGACGGATCATGACCGCCGTGCCGACGAAGGGCAGCAGGCCGCCGTAGCCCAACCACGCGATAGCGGCGGGAAATTTGCGGTTTGGATCGTGCATGGGAAGATCTCCGGTCAACGAAGCGATAGGCCATCATGGAGCGCCACGCGCTCGAGCGCCGACTCGAATAGCGAGCGGGCCGTGCCCGCCACCTGCTGCAAGTAAGCGTGCAGCTGCGCATCGGGCGCATCGCGGTGGATGCAGCTTGCGCTATAGGCCTCGAAGCTGGTCAGCTGCATCAGCAGCTCGGCGATATGGCGCGGGCATTCACAAGCGAGTGTGGACGACAGGCCGGCGATTGTCGTCAACATGGCGTCATCGAAGCGCCGCGGCGCGGCGGCGGATGCCGGGTCGGCTGGGTGCTCGATGTCGGCGGGCGCGGCGTCGGGGGAGGCGGATTGCAGGCCGCGATCGATCGACCCCAGCCAGGCGCCAAGCATGTCGTCGTCGGCCGGCTCGCGCAGCAGGCTCGATCCGGTGTCGGCCAGGGTCTTGATGATCGGAGCCTGGGAAAAGCGATATAGGACGGCAGTATGCCGGGCATGCCAGGCCTGGCTGACCTGCTGTAGTTCGGCCACTTTGCCGGGCCGCAGGACGGGCGCTTGCCACAGCAGCAGGTCGGCCGTCTTGGCGGACGCAGCGGCCGATGCCTCGGCCAGCGAATCGAACACCGCCACCTTCGGCGCGGGATACGCCATATGCCGCAAGACAGCAGCACGCTGCAGGCGCGTCGCGAGAGCCGTACCGACAACCACCCACGTGGGCGCTCCGGCAGCGCGAGTCGGCGCATCGGGGCCGCTGCCCATCCGGGCCGCCGGCATGCGGGCGATTTCCTGCAACTGCGCAAAATCCAATGCCGCAATGGACCCGATGGCATGACCCTTCTCGGTCAACTGCCTGAGCAACATCACGCGTTGCAGATCGGCGGGGGAATACAGCCGGTGTCCCGACGGCGCCGTGGAGGGATGCACTGCGCAGTAGCGCTGCTCCCAGACGCGCAGCGTCGCGACCGGCATGCGGGCCATGCGGGCCACGGCACCGCTGCGAAAGACGGGACCTGTCGCGTCGGCCGGCGCAGGCGTGAGCGCGGGGGGGGATTTGCGTGATGTCATGTTGATGAGTTTAATATGAATTGGATTTTGCCCTTGTTTTGCTGTTTTTCCCTGTTTGTGAGTTTAAAATGAATCGAAATTTATGAAGTGAAGATGATGCGCTTGACAAAACCAACGCTTTACTACGACGGAGGCTGCCCGGTTTGCTCCCGTGAGGTGGCCATGTACCGCAGGCAGCGCGGCGCGCAGGAAGTCTGCTGGGTCGATGTCTCCCGCTGCGACGCTGCCGATCTCGGGCCGGACCTGACCCGCGACGCCGCCATGGCAAGGCTGTATCTGCGTCGGCCCGACGGCCGCCTGGTCGGCGGCGCTGCGGCCTTTACCGCGCTGTGGCAGTCGCTGCCCCGCCTGGCCTGGCTGGGGCGTCTGCTGGGTGCCCGCCCCGTCGTGTGGCTGCTTGAGGCCGTCTATCGCCTCTTTCTTCTGGCCAGGCCCGTCTGGCGCAAAAAAATCGTCCGTTCGCGGTGACGCCCGCCCGTCGGCCCCGTTGTCCCCTTGCAGAATCGAGTGCCGCTGATGACGGCCCTTCCTCTTTCCCATGCCGCCATTGCCCTGGTGACCGGTGCGCGCCATGGACGTCGGCTTCGCGGCCTTACGGCCCTTGTTGAAGTAATCGGGCGTAGCATGCCCGCGGCAAGCTGGATGTTTTTATGCTGATCAATGCGGATTTCTCGCGTCGCGCCGTCATGGCGCATGAGCACTACCAATGGGTTGCCTCGCCGCAAGCAGGCGTGGAGCGCGTCATGCTCGATCGCGTAGGCCAGGAGCAGGCCCGGGCGACCAGCATCGTGCGTTACGCGCCCGAGTCGGTTTTTCCGGCCCATCGTCATCCGGGTGGCGAGGAGGTCCTCGTGCTGTCGGGCGTGTTCTCTGAAGGCCAGGCGCACTATTCCGAAGGCTGGTATCTGCGCAATCCTCCGGGTTCCAGCCACCAGCCGGCCAGCGCCCAGGGAGCCGTCATCTTCGTCAAACTGTGCCAGATGCCGCGGCAGGAGCGACTCCGCGTGCGCATCAATACCCGCGATCCCGCGGCCTGGCGCAGCGAGCGCGGGCGAG
>CALGFL010000368.1 GCA_937881145.1 uncultured Bordetella sp. | reverse complement strand
CCAGCGCACGACGTTGAACCATTGCTCGTCGCCCTGGCGCACCATGGGGCCGAGCGGCTCCTTGGAGAAGTTTTCCGGCAGGATGACGTACTGGTCGGGGTTGGCCAGCGTGGTGCGCAGCGCGGCCAGGGCCGATTTGTCGGTGGTGTAGGCGTCGCAGCGGCCCGCCACGAAGGCGCCCAGCGCCTCGTCGAGCTTGTCGATCACGACCGTCTTGAAGTCGATCTTGTGGGCGCGGAACCAGTCGGCCAGGTTGAGCTGGGTGGTGGTGCCAGGCTGCAGGCAGATGGTGGCGCCAGCCAGGTCCTGGGCGCTTTTCACGCCCGAGGCCTTCTTGACCATGATGCCCTGGCTGTCATAGAAGTCGACGCCGGTGCCGATCAGGCCCAGGGTGGTGTCGCGGGTGATGGTCTGGGTCGTGCCGCGGCTGAGCAGATCGACTTCGCCGGACTGCAGCGCGGTAAAGCGCTGCTGCACCGACAGCGGGGTGAACTTGACCTTGCTGGCATCGCCGAACATCGTGGCCGCGACGGCATGGCAGAAGTCCACGTCCAGGCCCGTCCACTTGCCCTTGCTGTCGGCGATGGAAAAACCGGCCACGCCGGTGGACACGCCGCATTGGACGAAGCCGCGCTTTTGCACGGCATCGAAGGTGGTGCCCGCGTGCGCCACCGAGGCGGCAGCCAATAGCGCCGCGCCGCCCGCCATCAATTTCAAAGCTTTCATTGTGTGCTCTCCGTTAGAAGCCCTGGGCGTCCTGTCGCGCGCCCCCGGCATAGGCGTTTTCAATGTACACGGGTCGCATCGTACGTGGCCAGTTATATGGGGACAAGGGGGTGGCATAAGGGCAGCAAGCCGCAGGCGCAGCGTGGGGGCCTTTTTCGTTACTATTGCGCATCACTTCTCGCATCGCCATGATCGAATTCCAGCACGTCTTCAAATCGTACGGCCGCGGCCGCAACATCCTGGCCGACGTCAACTTCCGGATCACTGCCGGAGACTTCGTCTTCGTATCGGGCCCCTCGGGAGCCGGCAAATCGACCCTGCTCAAGCTGGTGGGCGGACTGGCAACCGCCAGCCGGGGCAGCATCCAGGTCAACGGCCAGCGGCTGGACCAGTTGCCCGCCCGGGCGCGCCCCTATCTGCGCCGCGCCGTCGGCGTGATCCTGCAGGACACGCACCTGCTCTATGACCGCACCGCTCTGGCCAACGTCATGCTGCCGCTCCTGGTCACGGGCCTGCCGACCCGCACCGCCAGCGCGCGCGCGCGCGCCGCGCTCGACAAGGTGGGCCTGAGCGGCAAGGATGCGCTAAGCCCCATCGAGCTGTCGGGCGGCGAACAGCAGCGCCTGGCCATCGCCCGCGCCATCGTCAACCGCCCCGCCATCCTGATCGCCGACGAGCCCACGGCCAACCTCGACCACGGCAATGCCCAGCGCATCATGAACGTCTTTCGCGACTTCAACCGGGTCGGCGTGACCACGTTGATCTCCTCGCACGACACCGAGCTGATGGCCGGCTACGCCAACCGCGTGCTGCTCCTGCCCGAGCCGGGCAAGTTCCAGGACTCGCATCCCATCGCGGCCACAGGAGTCCCGGCATGAAATCCCTGCTCCTGCAACACCGCTACGCGCTCGCCATCACGCTGCGCCGGTTCGCGGCCCAGCCGTTCTCCTCGCTGGCCAACCTGCTGGTCATGGCCTTGATCCTGGCCCTGCCGCTGCTGGGCGCCGCCGTACTGGTGTCGGCCGAACCGGTCGTGCGCGACATGTCGGTCACGCCCGAACTGACCGTCTTCATGCAGACCTCGGCTTCTGCGAGCGCCACCCAGGCCGTGGCCGACCGCATCACCCAGGAAGCCGCCGGCCAGATCAAGAGCGTGCGCGTGGTGCCGCGCGCCCAGGCCCTGGAATCCCTGCGCAACAACCCCGCCTGGCGCGAGGCCCTGGCCGCCCTGCCCGACAACCCTCTGCCGGACGCCGTGGTGGCCACCCTGAAAAGCGGCGACGACCTGGCCACCCGCGCCGCCGCGCTGGCAGGGCAATGGGGCAAATGGCCCCAGGTCGACCACGTGCAGCTCGACAGCGCCTGGGTGCAGCGCCTGGAAGCCATCCTGCGGTTCGGCCGCATCGGCCTCTGGTTCCTGGCCATCTGCGTGGCCGTGGTGGTGCTGGCCACGGTCTTCAACACCGTGCGCCTGCAGGCCATGACCCAGCGCGAGGAAATCGCGGTGGCCCGGCTGGTCGGCGCCACCGAGTCTTTCGTGCGCCGGCCCTTTCTCTACCTGGGCGCCCTGACGGGCATGGCGGCTGCCCTGCTGGCCATCCTGACGGCCGGGCTGGCCCTGCAGCCGCTCAACGGCGCCGTCCTGGGCCTGGCCCACAGCTACGGCGCCGAATTCGCCCTGCATCTGCCCAGCCTGCCCGTGCTGGCGGTCGAAGTCCTGGCGGCCGGCATTTTGGGCGCCCTCTCGGCACGCTGGTCAGTCACCCGTAGTACGCGCTTTTAACCTCCCTAATCCGGGGATTGAACCGGGGCCCGGAGCGGGTACAGTGACCCGTGGCGGATTGTTGCAACATGCAACAATCCGCCCCCACCAATCATCACTCGACGGGTGGGCAGCGTCACCTACTACCCGCCATGCCATCCGCCTCCAAAGCCCGGGCTACTCGCCACTACTACGACAGTGCTTTCAATAGCCCTGCGGTCAAGATTTTGCCGAACGAGTACTACGTGACGTCCGGCGAAGATCTGATGCTCTCGACGGTGCTGGGCTCGTGCGTGTCGGCGTGCATCCACGATCCGGTGACCAAGGTCGGCGGCATGAACCACTTCATGCTGCCCGAAGGCGACAGTACCTCGCCGGCCTCGGCCACCATGCGCTACGGTTCGTTCGCGATGGAAGTGCTGATCAACGAGCTGCTCAAGGCAGGTGCTGACCGCGGCCGCCTGGAAGCCAAGGTATTCGGCGGCGGCGCGGTGCTCTCGGCGATGCAGCAGATGAACATCGGCGAGCGCAACGGGATCTTCGTGCTCAACTACCTCAAGACCGAAGGCATTCCTGTCCGCGCGCAGGACCTGGGCGACGTGCATGCCCGCCGCATCAACTATTTTCCGCGCAGCGGCAAAGTCATGGTGCGGCGCATGGCCCCCCACCATCACAAAGGCGAAGTTCTCATCGCCAAGCGCGACGAGATCACGGCCCAGGTGGCCAATGCCGAAGCCCATGCACCGACCAGCGTGCAGCGCTTCACGACCAA
>CALGFL010000367.1 GCA_937881145.1 uncultured Bordetella sp. | reverse complement strand
GCTCGCCAACTACGTAAAGTTCTTCACCGACCCCTACTACTACGCCGTGTTGGGCCGCACCATCCGCGTGGCGGTCGTCTGCACCGTCGCCTGCCTGGTGGCGGGCTTTCCGCTGGCCTACGTGCTGGCCCGCACGCAAAGCCGCTACAAGAACCTTCTGGTCATCGCCATCGTCTTGCCGCTTTTCGTGGGCAATGCCGTGCGCTCGGCCGGCTGGATCGTGGTCTTCGGCAACAAGGGCGCTTTGAACAGCGCGCTCATGGGCCTGGGCTTGATCAAGTCTCCTTTCGAGATCATGTACACGGAAACGGCCGTGATCTTCGGCATCATTTCCGTGAACCTGCCCTTCATGGTTCTGACCCTGCAGGGCGTGATCGAAGGCATCGGACGGCATCTGGAAGAGGCGGCCTTCAATCTGGGGGCGCCGCCGTGGGCCGTGTTCCGCCGGGTGCTGTGGCCCCTGGCCGTGCCGGGCATTTCGGCCGGCGTCATCCTGACGTTCATCCTGGCCATGAACGCTTATGCCACGCCGGTGCTGCTGGGCGGGCCCAAGTTCCAGATGATGGGGCCGCTGGTATTCGATCAGTTCCTGCAGCAGAACAACTGGCCTTTCGGCGGCGCCGTGGCCTTCATCCTGATGACGGTGACCCTGCTGCTGTCCGCCGCGGCCAACCTGTTCGTCAACCGCAAGCGCGTCGATTGAAGCCGGCCGGCCTCAGGACTGCGTGTTTTCCGCACTGTCGGTCGGCCAGTCGCGGATATAAGCCTTGAGCATATTGTTCTCGAACTCCTGCGCCGCGACGACAGCGTGGGCCACGTCGTAGAACGAGATCACGCCCATCAGAGTGGGGCCGTCCATTACCGGGATGTAGCGGGCGTGTTTTTCGAGCATCAACCGGCGCAGCTCGTCGGCTTCGGTGTTGGGCGAGACGCTCACGGGCGCGTCGTCCATGATGGCGCGCACGGTGGTGTCGCCGATTTCGCCCTGGTTGTGCAGCAGGCGGATGACTTCGCGAAAGGTCAGCATCCCGACCAGCGTGCCGCTTTCCATGATGACCATCGAACCGATATCGCGCTCGCTCATGGTGCGGATGGCTTGCGCCACCGACATGTCGGGCTTGCCGGTATACAAGGCGTTGCCCTTGAGGCGCAGGATTTCCGTGACTTTCAACATGATCGTTCCTCCATGGGCTTTCCGGGGTGCCCGGCCAGGGGTGCCCGGCTACATGGTTATTGTGCGCCAGCCGGGTGGGTTCTTCCAAATCATGACGGCGCATCGGGCGATAATGGTGTCATGAACTCTTTGCGTCTGGCCGACCTGGCTACGGAAAACACCTTCGCGGCCCTGCCGGCCGACTTCTACACCCGGCTCTCGCCGAATCCGCCGGGCGAGCCGCGGCTGCTGCATGCCAACGCCGCCGTCGCCGATCTGATCGGCCTGGATCCCGCCGCTTTCGCCACGCCGGAGTTTCTCGCGGTGTGCTCCGGTCAGGCGCCGCTGCCCGGCGGCGACACGCTGGCGGCTGTCTATAGCGGCCATCAATTCGGCGTCTGGGCCGGGCAGCTTGGCGATGGACGCGCGCACTTGCTGGGCGAAATCAAAGGCCCTTCCGGCAATTGGGAACTGCAGCTCAAGGGCGCAGGCCGCACGCCGTACTCGCGCATGGGCGACGGCCGGGCCGTGCTGCGTTCGTCGGTGCGCGAATATCTGGCCGGCGAAGCCATGCACGGCCTGGGCATCCCGACCACGCGCGCGCTGGCGCTGGTGGTGTCCGACGAGCCGGTTGTGCGCGAAACCCTGGAAACCGCCGCCGTCGTCACGCGCATGGCGCCCAGCTTCGTGCGGTTCGGCTCCTTCGAGCATTGGGGTTTCAACGATCGCCCCGAGCTGCTGCGCATTCTCGCCGACTACGTCATAGACAGGTTCTACCCCGAATGCCGCCAGGCGCCGGGCGAGCAGGGGCCTTTGCTGGCCCTGCTGGATGCCGTCATGCGCCGCACGGCGCGGCTCATGGCCGACTGGCAGACGGTGGGCTTCTGCCATGGCGTGATGAATACCGACAATATGTCCATCCTCGGACTGACGCTGGACTACGGTCCCTACGGCTTCATGGATGCCTTCCAGGCCGATCACATCTGCAACCATACCGATACGCAGGGTCGCTACGCCTGGAGCCGCCAGCCTTCGGTGGGCCTATGGAATCTCTATCGTCTGGCCGGTGCTTTGCATGCGCTGATACCCGACACCGACGCGCTGCGCGGCACGCTCGAGGGCTACGAAGCCGCGTTCGCCGATGCGTTCTGCCGGCGCATGGCCGCCAAGCTGGGCATCGCCCAGTGGCAGGAGGACGACGAGGCGCTGGTCGACGATCTGCTGCGCCTCATGCATGTCAACCGGGCCGACTTTACCTTGACCTTCCGCCGGTTGTCCGACGCGACGCGCGGCCAAGAGCAGGGCTTTCTCGATCATTTCATCGACAGGGCCGCCGCCCAGGCCTGGCTACAACGCCTGCAGGCGCGGCATGCCGCCGAGGGCAGGGCGCCTGCCGAGCGCGCCACGGCCATGGACCGCGTCAATCCGCTCTACGTGCTGCGCAACCACCTGGCCGAACTGGCCATCCGCGCGGCCAAGGAGGGCGACGTGTCGGAAATCGATACCTTGCTCATGCTGCTGGCCGACCCGTGCACCGAGCGTTCGGGCTTCGAGCGCTATGCTAATCTGCCGCCCGACTGGGCAGCGGGTATCGAAGTGAGCTGCTCTTCTTGAGGTCCTCTTCATGTCCGGCAATACCTTAGGCACTCTTTTCTGCGTCACCAACTTTGGCGAATCGCACGGCCCGGCCATCG
>CALGFL010000366.1 GCA_937881145.1 uncultured Bordetella sp. | reverse complement strand
GGCCGCCGTAGCAGTGGCGCTCGGCGGCGTCCAGTTCGCCCAGCATGGCGTCGGCCAGGGTACTGGACAATGGCAGGCGTCCGCCATTCCAGCACGGCAGCGCGGCACTGCCGGCTTTCGCCAGTCTCACGTAGGCGGTCATCTGGTAGGTGCGCACCAGCTGCAGGAGGCGGCCCGCGAACATGAATACGTCCCCTGGCCGCAGCCTGGCGCCGAAGCTTTCTTCCACGGTGCCCAAGCGGCCGCCGCCCATGAATTGCACCACCATCGCCGCGTCGCTCACAATTGTGCCGATATTGCTGCGGTGCCTGCGCGCCAGCCGCGCATCGCCGACACGCCAGATGCCATCGGCATCGGGCGCGGCACGCTGAAAATCCGGGTAGGCGACCAGCGACGGACCGCCCTGACGCACGAAGTCCAGCGCCCATTGCCAGCTCTCCGGCGGCAGCGCCGCATAGGCAGCGGTGCGGCGCACTTCGGCATACAACGCTTCGGCCTGGAACCCGCCCCCGAGCGCCACCGTCACCAGATGCTGCACCAGTACGTCCAGCGGTTGATGCGGGCTATGGCGATCTTCGATCTGGCCTGTCTGGATGGCCTTGCGCACCGCCGCCGCCTCGACGATCTCCAGGCTGTGGGTCGGGACCAGCGTGATGCGGGAAGGCCGTCCCGGCGCATGGCCGGAACGCCCGGCACGTTGCAGCATGCGCGCGACACCCTTGGCCGAGCCGATCTGCAGCACGCGTTCCACGGGCAGGAAGTCGACGCCCAGATCCAAGCTGGAAGTGCACACGACTGCGCGCAAGGTGCCATTCTTCAGGCCCAGTTCCACCCAGTTTCGCACCGACAGGTCGAGTGACCCATGGTGCAGCGCAATTTCGCCCGCCCAATCGGGATAGTGCTCCAGCAGCGCCTGGTACCAGCGTTCCGCCTGCGAGCGGGTATTGGTGAAGACCAGGGTTGAGCCGCTTTGCGCAATCGCCTCTCCCACGCGCGGCAGCATGGACAGGCCCATGTGCCCGGCCCAGGCAAAGCGCTCGACGCGTTCGGGCAGGAGCGTGTCGACCACCAGTTTCTTATCGATGCGGCCCTCTATCAAGACCGCCACTACCGGCAATTTCGAAGCGCGTTGCCGCTTGCCGGGCTGCGGCTCGCTTTCAGCGATAGGGACCGGCAGGGGCAGCAGCGTGCGCAGCGCCTGCTCCAGGTTCGCCAGCGTGGCCGACATCCCCCAGATCATGAGCTGAGGATTCCAGCCCGAGAGCCGGGCCAGCGCCAGCTGCACCTGCACGCCGCGCTTGTTGCCCAGCAATTCGTGCCACTCATCCACTACCACCAGTTGCACTGTTCGAAGGGTTTCCGGCGCATCGGCACGCGCCAGCAAAAGGGACAGGCTTTCCGGCGTGGTGACGAGGACGGTGGGCAGGCGGCGATTCTGCATGGCGCGCTCCCCGCTTGGCGTATCGCCGGTACGCAGCCCGGAGGTCCAGTGCGGGGCGAAATCGGGTAGCGGCTCGCGCAACGCGCGTAGCGTATCGGCTGCCAGCGCCCGCATGGGCGTCAGCCAGAGGACGGTCAAGGCAGGGGCTGCATTGCCTTTTTTAGAAACATTTTTTTGAGAAGCAGGCGGAACGCTTGCGGCATCCTCCAAACCGTCGCGCTCTTCCATTTCCCGACCTTCCCGGGCGAGGGGCGCGAACCGCTCCAATGCCCCCAGCCAGACAGCCAGCGTCTTGCCCGCCCCGGTGGTAACATGCAGCAATCCTGAGCGGCCCTGCGATATCGCCTTCCAGACCTTGCGCTGAAATGGAAAGGGTTGCCAGCCGCGCAGCGCAAGCCATCGCTCCGCGCGCGCATGGCCTGCATGATTCGCCCTGTTTGTGTGGCGCGGCAATGCTCAGGTTCCCTCGGGAAGCAGCGCCGCCAGCGTCTGCAGCGTATCCGCCTCGGCGACCGGCTTGTCTTGCCGCCAGCGCAGCATTCGCGGAAAACGCACCGCGATGCCGCTTTTATGGCGGCTGCTGCGGGAAATTCCTTCGAAGCCGAGCTCGAATAGCAGCGTCGGCTCCACGCTGCGCACGGGGCCAAAGCTTTCACGCGTGGTTTTGCGGATAATCGCGTCCACCTGCGCCATCTCCGCATCCGTCAGGCCCGAATAAGCCTTGGCAAACGGGACGAGGACACGATCCGGATTTTCCGGCGGTTCGCTCCATACGGCGAAAGTATAATCGCTGTACAGGCTGGCGCGCCGGCCATGGCCGCGCTGCGCATAGATCAGCACTGCGTCCACGCTCATCGCGTCGATCTTCCATTTCCACCACCGGCCGACATCCTTGGTGCGTCCCACGCCGTATGCGGCATTGCGCTGCTTGAGCATGAAACCTTCCGTGCCCTGGCTGCGTGCGCCTTCCCGCAGGACGGCCAACTCCTGCCATGTGTTGCCCTGGACAGCCGGACTCAACCGCAAGGGCAATTGCAACGACTCCGGCGCATGCTTTGCCAGCAGTGCCTCCAGGCGTGCGCGCCGCGCGTATTGCGGCTGCCTGCGCAGGTCCTCCCCCTCTTCTTCCAGCAGGTCGTATGCCAGCAGGACCACCGGCTGCTCCCGCAGGATCCTGCTGCCCAGGCTCTTGCGCCCGAGGCGTTTTTGCAGTTCATTGAAAGGCTGGACTCTTCCATCGCGCCATACGACGATCTCGCCATCCAGCACGGTGCCGTCGGGCAGGGAAAGGCCCGCCTGCGCCAATTCGGGAAATTGCTCGCTGACAAGTTCTTCCCCGCGCGACCATATCCAGGATTGACCGCCGCGTTTGACCAGTTGCGCGCGGATGCCATCCCATTTCCACTCCACCAGCCAGTCGGCGGGGGAACCGAGCAGTTCGTCAAAATGGGCGGGCGGCTGGTTGAAGGGATGCGCCAGGAAAAAGGGATAAGGATGGCCGGCGAGCTGCCGGTCTTGCTCGTGGGCATCTTCCGGGCTGATCAGGGCCAGGAAACCGGCAGCGGCCGGTTGCGAGCCGATCTGCGTATAGCCCATCAGCCGCTGTGCCATGCGCTTGGCATCGACGCCGCTGATCGCAGCCAATGCCCGCGTGACCTGGAG
>CALGFL010000365.1 GCA_937881145.1 uncultured Bordetella sp. | reverse complement strand
TTCAACCTCCACCGGGGACACATATTGGCCGCTGACATTGATCATGTCGTCGCTGCGGCCGGCGTAGGTGTAGTAACCCTCGGCGTCGCACTGGTATTTGTCGCCGCTCTTTAACCAGTCGCCCAGGAAGCACTGGCGGGTCTTCTCGCGGTTGTTCCAATACATCAAGGCCGTGCTGGGGCCCTTGATGTACAGGTCGCCGATGACGCCCGGCGGCACAGGTTGGCCCTGATCGTCGCGCAGTTCGACCTCGTAGCCCGGCACGGGCTTGCCGGTGGTGCCGTAGCGCAGCGCGCCGGCACGGTTGGAAATGAAGATGTGCAGCATCTCGGTCGAGCCGATGCCGTCGAGGATCTCGCAGGCGAAATGGCGCGTGTAGCGCTCGCCGATATCGCGCGGCAGCGCTTCGCCGGCCGATGTGCAGACGCGCATCGCCACCAGCTCGCGCGGCGGCAGGTCGGGCGAGGCCAGCATGCTGGCATAGAGCGTGGGTACGCCGTAGAACACGGTGGGGCGGTGTTCGGTCAGACGCTTGAACACCGCCTGCGGCGTGGGGCGTTCGCCCATCAGCACCACCGTGGCGCCCACCGACAGCGGAAAGGTCAGCCCGTTGCCCAGACCGTAGGCGAAGAAGAGCTTGGCCGCCGAAAACGCCACGTCGTCCTCGCGTATGCCCAGGACGGGCTTGCCGTACAGCTCGGCCGTGTACCAGAGGTTGCCGTGGGTATGCACCACGCCCTTGGGCTTGCCGGTGGAGCCCGATGAGTAAAGCCAGAAGGCGATTTCGTCGGCTTGCGTGCGTGCGGCGGGAACACCGGGCGCGGCCGCGAGCAGGGTCTCGAACTCGGCCATGCCGGCCGGCAGCGGCCCGGTCGGCTGCGACACCACGACATGCTCGACGCAGTGCCCGCCTTGCGTCAGCGCGGCCTGCAGCATAGGCAGCAGGCCGCCCGAGACGAACGCGGCGCGCGCGCGGCTGTGACGCAGCATGTAGGCGTAGTCATCGACCGACAGCAGGGTGTTGACTGCCACCGGCACCACGCCCGCGTGCAGCGCACCCAGAAAGACCACGGGCCAGTCCACGGTGTCGTGCTGCAGCAGCAGGACGCGCTCTTCGCGGCGCAGGCCCAGGTCTTGCAGCAGCCCGGCAAAGCGCGCCACGCGCTCGGCCAGCTCGCCGTAGCTCAGGCGCCGGTGGTCGTCGATGTAAGCCGTCTTGTCGGCGCGCGCGGCGTTCAGTGCCGCCAGGTGGCTGGAGAAATTCAATTCGGCGGGGCAAGTGCTCATGGATGTCTTGTCCGGATGCGTCAATGACGGGTGAATTCGATGGCGCCTTGCGGCAGCAGGTACAGCACCAGGGCGCGGCCGCCGCTTACCGTGGGACGATGCGCCGAGCCGGGACCGTAGACCAGCCAGCCGGCCCCCTGGCCGTCGAAGCGGGCCGGGCCGGCCAGCGGCATGATCAGGTCGATCTCGCCGTTCGGGTGCGTGTGGTGCGGGCCGGCCAGGTCGTCCATGTCCACCACGTCGACCGAGTAGCCGCCCAGGTCTTGGGCCGGTTCGATGACGCGGCCGTAGCGGATGCCGCCGCCCTCGCGCTCGCACATCCAGCCGGCCGCGATGGCGCTTTGGCATGCTTCGACAATATCGCGGTAGGCGGCGCTGGTGGGGCCGAATTCGCGGTTGAGCCGCTCCTGCAGGGCCGGCCCCGGTATTTCGCCGCCGATGCGGTCGGTTACCGCGCGTATCAGCTCGCAGAACTGTTCAGGCGTGCTCATGATGTCTCCCGTACACTCTGGCCGGTTCTGCGGGTGCGAATTTGCTGCGCTCCGCCGGCCTTTATTTTCTATCGCTTCTATCGCGTGGGTGGAAAAATAATGCGCTTTTATGGACAGGTCAAGCAATATAATGCATGATATGAATAAGTCATTCCTGATTCAGGAGTCGGCACGACCATGGGCGAAGCGCTAGACCGGGTTCCCGCGCCGCCGCTGCGCGAAACGGCTTTTTTGACTTCCCTGGGCGAGCGGGTGCGTCGCCTGCGCGCCATCCGCGGCATGACGCGCAAGGGCCTGGCGCAAGCCACGGGCGTGTCCGAGCGGCATCTGGCCAATCTCGAGCAGGGGGTGGGCAATGCCTCCATCCTGGTGCTGCTGCAGATCGCCCGCGCATTCGGCTGCGCCCTGGCCGAATTGGTCGGTGACGTCACCACCGGCTCGCCCGAATGGCTGCTGATCCGCGACCTGCTCGAGGGCCGCAGCGAGGACGAGCTGCAGCGCGCCCGCCAGGCCCTGACGCAGATGTTCGGCGTCGGCGGCGAACGCGCGGGACGCATGCGCCGCATCGCCTTGATCGGCCTGCGCGGCGCGGGCAAATCCACGCTGGGCCAGATGCTGGCCGACGACCTGGACTACCCCTTCGTCGAGTTGAATCGCGAGATCGAGCGCGTGGCCGGATGCGGTCTTCTCGAGATCCACAATCTCTACGGTCCCAGCGCCTATCGCCGCTACGAGCGCCGCGCGCTCGAAGAAGCGATGCAGATCTATCCCGAGATGGTACTGGCCACGCCGGGCGGCCTGGTGTCCGAGCCGGCCGCCTACAACCTGCTGCTCGAGCGCTGCTACACCATCTGGCTGCGCGCCACGCCCGAAGACCACATGGGTCGGGTCATGGCGCAGGGCGACTTCCGGCCCATGTCCGGCAATAACGAGGCCATGGCGGACCTCAAGCGCATTCTGTCGGGCCGCGAGGCCTTCTATGCCAAGGCCGACCTCACCTGGAACACCAGCGGCCTGTCGCTGGAAGCGAGTTTCGCCGGTCTGCGCGACCAGGTGCGCAAGGCGGCGAGTGCCCTGGCGTAAAAAGAGTTGCTTTCTGCAGTTTAGTGCATTATTCTGCTGTTCATGAATTAT
>CALGFL010000364.1 GCA_937881145.1 uncultured Bordetella sp. | reverse complement strand
GGCCAATGCGAAACAGGCCGCGGCCTCGAAACGCAGCACCGGGCCGACCAGGGTGATCTCCAGCGTGGCGCGGGTCGGCGCGTTGCCGACCAGCAGGCTGGCCAGCCGATGGGCGCGCTCGTCCATGGCGCCGTTCACGGGAACGCCCAGATGTTGATAACCCGTGCGGCCCATGTCTTGAAAAGACGATTGCAGGCCGGGCTTGAGGACGGTAATGCTCATTGGCCGCTCTCGGTCTTTTTCTTCATGCGGTCGAAGGTCTTGCGATCGACGGCCTTGAAGTGCAGGCGGTCGCCCGGCGCAAGCAGCACGGCTGGCGAACGCTTGGGATCGAACAGCCGCAGCGGCGTGGCGCCGATGATGTTCCAGCCGCCGGGCAGCCCGCCGGGATAGATGACCGACTGTCGGTTGGCGATCGCCACCGAGCCGGCAGGGATGTTCAGGCGCGGCGTATCGCGGCGCGGGATGGCGAGCTTGGCGTCGTGCCCGCCGATGTACGCGAAGCCCGGCGCGAAGCCCAGCATGAAGACCATGCTGCCGGGCCGGGTGTGCAGGGCCACGACTTCGTCTTCGCCGATGCCGGCACGCGCGGCCACGTCGGGCAGGTCGGGGCCGAGGTCGCCGCCGTAGCAGACGGGGATCTCGATGTCGCGGCCGGCTGCCTCGTCGATGACAATGCCGCCGTTGAAAAGCGCGGCGACGCGCTCGGCCATCTGCGCGTGGCCAGGGCCGTCGGCGCCGGGCAGATAATGCACCGCCACGGCGGTGAACGAAGGCACGATGTCGGTCACGCCGGGCAGGCCGGCCTCGCGCAGCAGGCGGGCCGCGGCCAGGCAGGTCTGGCCGATGCGGATATCGAGCGCGTCGCCGAAGCGGACCAACAGGCAGCGGTCGCCCTGGGCCTCGATGCGCCAACCGGTTGCTGCGGTTGCGATGGAAGAGTCAGCGGCGCTCAATCGATGTTCTTCGATGCAAGAGGATCACTTGGCGAAAAGCGAATCCATGTTCTTGAAAGCCTTGAATTCCAGGGCATTGCCCGACGGATCGAGGAAGAACATGGTGGCTTGCTCGCCGGCTTCGCCCTTGAAGCGGATGTAAGGCTCGATGACGAACTCGGTGCCGTCGTCGGTGAGCTTCTTGGCCATGGCGTGCCACTGCTCCATGGTCAGCACCACGCCGAAGTGGCGCACCGGCACGCCGTGGCCGTCGACCGCGTTCAGGGCGGCGACGCCGCAGGCTTCGGGCGACAGGTGGGCGACGACCTGATGGCCGTAGAGATTGAAATCGATCCAGTCGGGCGAGCTGCGGCCTTCGGGGCAGCCCAGCTTGCGGCCGTAGAAATCGCGGGCTTCTTCCAGGTCGCGGACGGGAAAGGCCAGGTGAAAGGGTTGGATGGCGGTTTGCGTGGCGGTCATGGCGTAAGGCTCCGGCGATTCGTGAATTAAAGCAGTTGCGGTGTGCTGCCAGTGTATGGATTGTTTTTTTTATTGGAAAACGATATTTTTTGGGCCTGACAATCAAAAAATTTGATCTATGCTGCGCGAATTCAAAACCTTCATCGCCGTGGCCCGGGGCGGCACGTTCACCGGTGCCGGGCGCCAGCTGGGGCTGACACAGTCGGCCGTCAGCGCGCAGATACGCCGGCTCGAAGCGTGGCTGGGCGCCGACCTGTTCGACCGCGGCGCCAAATCGGCCGAGCTCAACCCCCAGGGCCGCGAGCTGCTGCCCCAGGCCGAGGCCCTGGTCGCCATGGCCGAAAGCATGGTCGAGCAGGCGGCCGACCCGTCCGGCACGGGTCGGCTGAGCGGCCTCTTGCGGGTCGGGGCCATCGCCTCGGCGCAGCAAGACCTGCTGGCGCGCGCATTGGTGAGCTTCTGTGGCGATTACCCCGGCGTGCGGGTGCGCGTCGTGCCCGGCGTGTCGCTCAACCTGCTGGGTCAGGTGGATGCCGGCGAAGTCGATCTGGCCGTGATGATCCGTCCGTCGTTTGCCTTGCCGTCCGAACTCATCTGGCAGCCCTTGACGCGCGAGCCCATGGTGCTGGCGGCGCCGCGCGGCGCGCCCCGTCTCGCGTGGCGCGCGTTGCTGGCAGGCCAGCCCTTCATCCGCTACGACCGCTCGTCTTTCGGCGGCCGGCTGGTGGACGGCTTTCTCAAGAAGCAGCGCATCGCCGTGCGCGAGGCGATCGAGCTGGACGAGATCGACGCCATCGCCACGTTGGTGCGCCAGGGCCTGGGCGTGGCGCTGATGCCGCGCACGCGGCAACTGGATACGCGCGGCCTGCGGCTGATCGAACTGGACGAACCCGGCTTCTATCGCGAGATAGGCATCATCGCGCGCCGCCCGCTGGAGCGCGCGCCACTTGCCGCCGCGTTGGCGCGCTGCCTGGCGGACGCGGGAGATATCCGGGCACCCGCCTGATGGCGGTGGCTTGGCCGCAACGGCGCGCACCATGAACCTTCTTGCCTTCAAACTGATCATCACGCCGCTTCTGCTGCTCGCGGCCAGCCTGGCGGTGCGCCGCTGGGGCGAGACGATAGGCGGCCTCATCGTGGGGCTGCCGCTCACCTCGGGCCCGGTGTCCGTTTTCCTGGCGCTGCAATACGGCTCCGAGTTCGCGGTGCGGGCCACGTCGGGCTCGCTGGCGGCCACCGCCGCGCAGGCGGCTTTCTGTCTTGTCTATTGCGGCATGGCAACGCTCGGCTGGCCCGCCGCGCTCGCGGGGGCGAGCGTGGCGTTCGCCGGCACGGCGGCCCTGCTGCAGGAAAGCGGCCTGGCGCAGGGCGGGCTTTTCCTCGTCGCTCTTGTGTCGCTGGCGCTCACGCTGCATGCGGCTCCCCGCTCGGCGGCGCAGGGCAACAGGCTGCAGCCGCCCTGGTGGGACCTGCCTGTGCGCATGGTGCTCATTACGGGGCTCGTCCTGGGTGTGACGCTGATTGCGCCGCATATCGGCCCGGGGGCCAGCGGCGTGGTCGCGTCTTTTCCGCTGATGGCCACGATCCTGGGTGTGTTCGCCCATCGCCTTGCCGGGCCGCATGCCGCGCGGCAGGTGATGCGCGGATTGGTGGCCGGGCTGTTCGGCTTCGCGGCTTTCTTCTATGTCGTCAGCCTGCTGCTGGCGCGATACGGCCTTGTCGTTTCCTACGGCAGCGCCGCCGCTTGCGCGGTGGCTTTGCAGGTGCTCGCCCTGCGCCAGATGCGCCGGCTCGGCGGTTAAAAAGCCGCCGCCGCGTAAGCGGGCGGCGGCCTTCGGGCCGGCCGGGACGAACGCAGAATCAGGCTGCCGCGCGCAGCGTCTTGGCCGCCGCGACCATATTGGTCAGCGCGGGGATGACTTCGGCCCACTGGCGCGTCTTCAGGCCGCAGTCCGGATTGACCCACAGGCGCTCGGCGGGAACGCGCTCGGCGGCCTTCTTCATCAGCTGCACGATGTGCTCCTGCGTCGGAATGTTGGGCGAGTGGATGTCGTACACGCCGGGCCCGATCTCGTTCGGATAGTTGAAGTCGTCGAAGGCGTCGAGCAATTCCATGTCCGAGCGCGAGGTCTCGATCGTGATGACGTCGGCGTCCATGTCGGCGATAGACGCGATGATGTCGTTGAATTCCGAATAGCACATGTGGGTGTGGATCTGCGTTTCGTCCTCTACGCCGTTGGCGGTGATGCGAAACGACTCGACCGCCCAGTCCAGGTAGTCCTGCCATTGCGATTTGCGCAGCGGCAGGCCTTCGCGCAGCGCGGCCTCGTCGATCTGGATGACGCGCACGCCGGCCTTTTCCAGGTCCAGCACCTCGTCGCGGATGGCCAGGGCCAGTTGTCTGCACGAGGCCGAGCGCGGCTGGTCGTCGCGCACGAAAGACCAGTTCAGGATGGTGACCGGACCGGTCAGCATGCCTTTCATCGGCTTGGAGGTCAGCGACTGCGCGTAGGCGATCCAGTCCACCGTCATGGCCTTGGGACGGCTGATGTCGCCAAAGAGAATGGGCGGCTTCACGCAGCGCGAACCGTAGGACTGCACCCAGCCGAACTGGCTGAAGGCATAGCCCTGCAGCTGTTCGCCGAAGTACTCGACCATGTCGTTGCGCTCGGCTTCGCCGTGCACCAGCACATCCAGTCCCAGCGCTTCCTGCTCGCGCACGCTGCGCGAGATTTCGGCCTGCATCGCGGCCTTGTAGCCCGCGACGTCCAGCCGTCCGGCCTTGTGCTCGCTGCGCGCATGGCGGATTTCGGCGGTCTGCGGAAACGAGCCGATGGTGGTGGTCGGATAGGCCGGCAGTTTGAGCAGCGCGGCCTGCTTGGCGACGCGCAGCGCATAGGCGTTCTTGCGCCGGCCGAGTTTGGCGTCGATCTTCGCCACGGCGGCCTGCACGGCCGGGTCGTTGACGCGCGGCGAGGTGCGGCGCGCGGTCAACGCGGCCAGGTTCCCGGCCAGTTCAGGCTTCACCGCATCGCGGCCTTCGCGCAAGGCGCGGCCCAGAATGCGCAGTTCGTCCAGCTTCTGCAAGGCATAGGCCAGCCAGGATCTGATCTCGGCGTCCATCTTCTGTTCGCTACGCAGATCCACGGGAACATGCAGCAGCGAGCACGACGGCGCGAGCCACAGGCGCTCGCCCAGGCGCTGGGCCAGCGGCTCGATCCAATCGAGCACGGCGGTCAGATCGGTCTTCCAGATGTTGCGGCCGTTGATGACGCCCAGCGACAGTACCTTGTGCCCGTACAGCATGGTGACCAGGGGCAGCACGTCTTCGCGGCCGTTGATGGCGTCGATGTGCAGGCCGGCCACCGGCAGGTTCGCGGCCAGGTAGCGGTTTTCCTGGAGCTGGCCAAAATAGGTGGCCAGCAGGATCTTGACGCGGCAGGCCTTCAGATGGTGGTAGGCCAGATTGAAGGCGTGCTGCCACGCGTCGTCCAGTTCGGTGACGAGCAGGGGCTCGTCGATCTGCACCCACTCCACGCCTCGCGCGGCGAGGGTGTCCAGCAGCTCGCCGTAGACAGGCAGCAGCTTGGGCAGCAGCGCCAGCGCGTCGGCGGCGTCTTCCGCCTTGCCCAGGGCAAGATACGTGACCGGGCCGATGATGACGGGTTTGGCCGGCGTGCCGTGGGCGCGGGCCTCGGCCAGTTGCTCGAGCAGACGCGCGGCGTCGAGCTTGAACTCGGTGGCGGCGGTCAATTCCGGGACGATGTAGTGGTA
>CALGFL010000363.1 GCA_937881145.1 uncultured Bordetella sp. | reverse complement strand
ATACTGCGACGCTCGCCGGGAGCGACACGGCGCCCGCGCTCACCGGCAAGACATTCCTTTACGACTGGAGCGGGCTCGCGGTCGCCGATCTCGCCGACCGTATCCAGACCTCGATGCCGGCGGACAATCCCGGCAGCCTCGACCACAAGACAGTGGCCGACATCGTCTCCTACATCCTGCAGGTGAATCAGTTCCCTGCCGGCAAGGCCGAGCTTCCGTTGCCGCTGGCAGGATCGGGTGACGACTCGACGAACGGCATCGAAGGCATCGTCAACGAGTTCACGCCGCGCACGATCGAGGCGAAGGTCGGTGAGAAAGTCACGTGGAGCTTCATCGGCAACCACACGATCAGCTTCAACGTCCCGGCGTACACACCGCTGTTCACCCTCGACAAGGGTGTGTTCAAGTTCAACGACTCACTCGACAAGGCAGCGGGTGGGTGGCCAGGTGCGCCGGAGGGACGCTTCGACTCCGAAGAGGACGTGCCGCCAATCTCGCTCGATGCCGGCAACTTCGACGGCCCGGCCGCTTGCGGGCAGCAGGCAGGCCAGCGTGAGCGCGGCGGCGAGAGCGGTGGATTTCATGCGTCTTTTTCCGAGATTTTCTGCTTGTAGTGTGCCTTGTCGGCGATGTAAATGGTGCGCTCGACCTGCGCATGCACCGAGCCCTCGCCGTCTTTCAGTTCCACGAGGTAGGTGCGCTCGGTTTCCCCATGCCGCGCCAGGTCGGCGTGGATGCCGGCGATTTCCTCGGGGGTGATGCGGAAGTCGACATAGAGGGTGTCGCGCCCGGGGCGGCGATAGCGGATCGTGGCCGCCTTGTCCCAGACGATGGCGTTTCGTCCCAGGGCCAGCATCAGCATGGTGGGGTGGGCGCCGTCGGTCACGGAAAAGAGCGAGCCGCCGTAGATCGTGCCCAGCACATTGCGGGTGCGCCAGGTCAGCGGCAGGCGCACGCGAACATGCGACAGGTCGGGGGCAATGTATTGCACCCGCCCGCCCGTGCCGCGAAACGCCGGGTGCAGATTGAAGCCCAGGCGCATCGCCCGCGCCCGCCACCGGGGCGGCAGGCGCGCCAGCCATTGCATCATTGCAGGGCCTCGAAGATGCCGGCCGCGCCCATGCCGGTGCCGATGCACATGGTGACCATGCCGTAGCGTCCGCCGGTGCGGCGCAGGCCGTGCACCACGGTGGCGGTGCGGATCGCGCCGGTGGCGCCCAGCGGATGCCCCAGCGCGATCGCGCCGCCCAGCGGATTGACGCGTGCGATGTCCAGGCCCAGGTCGCGGATCACGGCCAGGGACTGCGCGGCGAAGGCTTCGTTCAGTTCGATCCAGTCCAGGTCGTCCTGCCCGATGCCGGCCTGCGCCAGCGCCTTGGGAATGGCGGCGATGGGGCCGATGCCCATGATCTGCGGCGGCACGCCCGCCACCGCATAGGACACGAAGCGCGCCAGCGGCTGCAGGTTGAACTGCGCGAGGAATTTTTCGGATACCAGCACCACGGCGGCCGCGCCGTCGGACATCTGCGAACTGTTGCCCGCGGTGACCGAACCCTTGGCGGCGAACACGGGCTTGAGCCTGCCCAGCGATTCCAGCGAGGAATCGGGGCGCGGGCCTTCGTCGTTCTCGGCCACGTGCTCGGCCACGCGCACCGCGCCCGTGGCGAAATCCGGCTGGTGCATGCGCACGGTGTAGGGCGAGATCTCGGCGCGGAAGTGGCCCGCGGCGATGGCGGCCAGGGCCTTCCGGTGCGAGGCCAGGGCGTAGGCGTCCTGGTCGTCGCGGCTGACTTTCCAGCGCTCGGCGACCTTTTCGGCCGTCAGGCCCATGCCGTAGGCGATGCCGATGTTCTCTTCTTTTTCGAAGATCGCCGGATTGAGCGAGACCTTGTTGCCCATGATCTGCGGCATGGCGGTCATGGACTCGGTGCCCGCGGCGATCATCACGTCGGCCTCGCCCAGGCGGATGCGGGCGGCGGCGTCGGCCACGGCCTGCACGCCGGAGGAGCAGAAGCGGTTGACGGTGACGCCGGGCACGGACTGGGGCAGGCCGGCCAGCAGCAGGCCGATGCGCGCCACGTTCATGCCTTGTTCGGCTTCGGGCATGGCGCAGCCGACGATGACATCGCCGATGAGCGCGGGGTCGAGCGCGGGCACTTGCGCCACGGCGCTGGCGATGGCGTAGGCCAGCATGTCGTCGGGCCGCACGGTGCGGAACATGCCGTTGCGCCGGGCCACCGGCAGGCGCGTGGCGGCGACGATATAGGCGTCCTGGATTTGTCGGGACATGATGCTTTCCTTGTCTGAGGCGTGGCCCGCGTCAGTTGCGCAGGGGTTTGCCGGTTTCCAGCGTATGTTTGATGCGCGCCTGCGTCAGCGGATGCTTGAGCAGATCCACGAAGAGCCGGCGCTCGACCTTGAGCAGCCATTCCTCGTCCACGCGCGTGCCGGTGTCGATGTCGCCGCCGCACAGCGCCGCCGCGGCGCTGCGCGACACGAGATAGTCGTGCTGCGAGATCATCCCGCCTTCGAGCATGTTGACGAGCATCATCTCGAAGGTGGCGATGCCGTTGCGGCCCGCAACGGGAATGTCGCGGGCGGGCAGGGGCGGCGCGTAGTTGGCGTCGGCCATGGCGCGCGCTTCGCGCAGCGCCACCCACAACAGTTCGCGGGCATTGAACAGCACGGTGTCGGTGGGCAGGGCGTAGCCCTTGGCGATGGCGTCGTGCGCGCTGGCCGACACTTTGGCCATGGCAATGTTGGTGAACACCGGCTGCAGGAAGTTGAACACTTCGCCCGGTGTGGCTGTGGCGGCGGCGTGGCGCGCCGCACGCACGGCGAATTCCTTGGAGCCGCCGCCCGCCGGGATCAGGCCCACGCCGGCCTCGACCAGGCCGATATAGCTTTCCAGCGCCAGCACGCGCCTGGCCGCATGCATGCCGAACTCGCAGCCGCCGCCCAGCGCCATGCCCTGCATGGCGGCGACGACGGGGATCTGGGCGTATTTCAGGCACATCGAGGCGCGCTGGAATTTTTCCACCGTGGCTTCGAGCAGATCCCACTGGCCGGCTTCGATGGCGCCGCTGACCTGCTTGAGATTGGCGCCCACGGCGAAGGGAGCGTCATGCCAGACCACCAGGCCGTCGAATTGCTTTTCGGCCAGGGCGACCGAGGCCAGGACGCCGTCCAGCACTTCTTCGCCGATGGTGTGCATCTTTGAGGTGATGGACAGGATGGCGATGCGCGGCTCGACTTCGGGCAGGCGCCACAGGCGCGTGCCTTCGGTCTCAAAAAGAGTTTCGCCGCGCGGGGCGGGCGCTTCGCCCAGCACGGTTTCGGGAAAGAGCTGGCGCCGGTATACCGGCAGGGCCGAGCGGCCTCGCAGAGCGCCGGCGCTGGCCGACCACGAGCCGTCGGGGAAATGGACGCCGGTGCGGCCGGGCTCCAGCGCCCAGGCGGGCAGTGGCGCGCTGCTCATGGTCTTGCCGGCGGCGATGTCGGCGGCGATGGCCTGGGCCACGGTCTGCCAGCCGGCGGCCTGCCAGGTCTCGAACGGACCTTGCGCCCAGCCGAAGCCCCAGCGCATGGCCAGGTCCACGTCGCGGGCGTTGTCGGCGATGGATTCGAGCTGCACGGCGCAGTAGTGAAAGACGTCGCGGAAAATGCTCCAGAGCAGTTCGGCCTGCGGATGCGCGCTGGCGCGCAGGGCGGCGAACTTTTCGGCGGGCGACTTGATGTCCAGGATGGCCTGCACTTCGTCGGCCACCGCGCCGTCGGATGCGCGGTAGTCGCGCGCGGCCAGGTCCAGCACCTGGATTTCCTTGCCGGTTTTGCGAAACACGCCGGCGCGGGTTTTCTGGCCCAGCGCGCCTTGCGCGATCAGGGCCTGCAACCAATCGGGGCTCTTGAAGTAAGCGTGCCAGGGGTCGTCGGGCAGGGTGTCCTGCATGGTCTTGATGACGTGGGCCAGCGTGTCCAGGCCCACGACGTCGGCGGTGCGGTAGGTGGCGCTCTTGGGGCGGCCGATGCGCGGGCCGGTCAATGCGTCCACGGTGTCAAAGCGCAGGCCCAGGCGCTCGGTGTGGTGCATGACGGCCAGGATCGAGAACACGCCCACGCGGTTGGCGACGAAATTGGGGGTGTCCAGCGCGCGCACCACGCTCTTGCCCAGGCGGCGGGTCAGCCAGGTTTCCAGGCTGTCCAGCATGGCCGCGCCGCTGCAGCGGGTGGCGACGATTTCCACCAGCGCCATGTAGCGCGGCGGATTGAAAAAGTGGATGCCGCAGAAATGGGCGCGCAGCGCCTGCGGCAGCGATTCGGCCAGCGCGTTGATCGACAGGCCCGAGGTGTTGGACGCCACCACGGCGTCGGCGCGCAGGTGCGGCGCGATCTTCGTGTAGAGATCCTGCTTCCAGTCCATGCGCTCGGCGATGGCTTCGATCACCAGATCGCATTCGGCCAGCAGGGGCAGGTGCTGCGCGTAGTTGGCCGGCGTGATGAGGCCCAGCCGGTCGGGAGAGGACAGCGGCGCGGGCTCGATTTTCTTCAGGTTGGACAGCGCCTTGAGCACGATGCCGTTTTCGGGACCCTCCTTGGCGGGCAGGTCGAACAGCACGACCGGCACGCCGGCGTTGGCGAGATGCGCGGCGATCTGCGCGCCCATGACGCCGGCGCCCAGGACGGCGGCTTTGCGAACAATCAGGGATTTCATGAGGTTTCTTCTCTGAAGGGGTGGACCGCCCCGCTGGGAGGCGGTCCGGAATTCATCAGAAGGCTTGCGAATACTGAAGGCCGACTACCAGGCCGGAGTCGTTGTACGAGCCCGAGAGCGTTCCGAGACCCGACGCCGATTGGTTATTGTTGATCGCCGCGCTGTGCATGAACAGGTAGGCGACGCCGAAATCCACGGCCGAGAGTTTGGTGGGCTTGTACTGCACCCCCGCCGACACCCAGTAGCGGTCATTGTCGGGCAGGGAGGCCAGGCGGGTATCGGCGCCGCGCACCGGGGATTGGTCCCAGGCCAGGCCGGTCTTGATCTTCCAGGCGTCGTTGATCTTGTAGTTCGCGCCCACCGCGATGCGCCAGGTGTTGCGAAAGCTGGTGTTCAAGGTCTGGGCGGTCTGGCCCGCCAGCGCGCCCGAGGTGTAGTTGAGGTTGATCGAGGACAGCTTGCCCCAGCCGGTCCATTGCACGTCTCCCAGCAGTTCCCAGTGATCGTTCAACTGGTGGGTGATGCTGGCGATGGCGGTGTCGGGCAGGGTGACGCTGGCCCGGATGTTGCCGCTGAGCTCGGAATTGGTCTGCGCGCTGGAGCCGCTGGCGGTGAGGGGGCCCGTCAGGTTGTAGTTCATCTGCGAGCGGTAGGACAGACCCAGTTTGGTACTGGGGCTCAGCTTGAACAGCGCGCCGGCGTTCCAGCCCCAGGCATCGCCGCTCAGCTTTGCTTCCACCGGTGTGTTGCCGGGCATGAGAAAGCCCGTGCCGCCCAGGACGGCGGCGAGCGACGGAAAGGGCACCTGGGAGAGCGTCGACAACTGGCGCTGGTAGTCGGCATCGAAGTGCTGATAGTTCACGCCCACGCCGAGCGAGACGGCGTCGTTGACCTTATAGGCTATCGCGGGGTTGATGTTGTAGGTCGTGATCGAGAACTTGTTGGACTGCGCGCTGCCCGTCCACGGCGACGTGTAGTTGGTCAGCAGGCCGAAAGGCGCGCTCACGCCCAGGCCCAGGCTGAACCGGTCGGTCAGCTTCCAGGCCAGATAGGCGTCGGGAACCACGCCCCAGTGGCCGGCATCGCCGCCCGTTCCCGCGCCGCTCACACCGCTCGAACCCGAGTTGTTGAACGTGAAGCTGGGCTTGATGCCGACCGCGCCGACCGAGAATTCGTGATCCTGCAATTCGGTCATACC
>CALGFL010000362.1 GCA_937881145.1 uncultured Bordetella sp. | reverse complement strand
TCCGCCTCTTCCCGCTCCGCCGGGTTCGCCGATCTGCTTCTGCTGGCGGGTGCCCGGGTATGGGGGGCCAGCTACAGTATCGTCAAGGAAGCCTTGCTGGTCTACCCGATATTGGGGTTGTTCGCGCGGCGCTGCGCGCTGACCTTCGTCCTGCTTTCGCCCGCGTTGCGGGCCCTGCGCGGCCTGGCGCGCGGCGATGCGCTGGCCGTGGCCGGCGCCGGCCTGCTGCTGCTGTGCATCTTCGTCGCCGAAACCTTCGGCGTGCGCCACACACATGCTTCCAATGCCGCGTTCCTCATCAGCCTGTGCGTGGTGCTCACGCCGCTCGCGGAATGGCTATGGCTCAAGCGCGCGCCGCGCCGCATCGAATGGCTGGCCGCGGGCTCATCGCTGATCGGGGCCTTTCTGATCAGCGGCGGCAGCCTGGTGTTGACTCCCGGCGACGCCCTGATGGTCCTGGCCGCCCTGCTGCGCGCCCTGAACGTGTGCGTGACCAAGCGCGCCATGCAATCGGGGCGCCTGCCGCCGCTGGCCCTGACCGCGGCGCAGGCCGGCGTGGTGGCCGGCGGCTGCCTGCTGCTGGCCTGGATCGTCGGACGCGATCAATGGCAGCCGCTGCCCTCCTTCACCGCGCACTACGCCTTCTGGGCTTATGTGGGCTATCTGGTGCTGGGCTGCACGCTCTTCGCGTTCTTCGTGCAGAACTACGCCGTGCACCGCAGCAGCGCCACGCGCGTGGCGCTGCTGATGGGCAGCGAGCCGGTCTTCGGCGCGCTGTTCGCCTACATCTGGCTGGGCGAACGACTGACGGCGTCGGCGTGGCTGGGCGGCGCACTCATCGTCGCCGCATCCGCTTTCGCGTCCTTGGCGTCGAACACGTCGCGCGCGGCGAACAAGGCATTGAGCGCCGCGGGAAAGCCCGCATAAAGCGCCATCTGCATGAATATCTCGACGATCTCGTCGCGGGTGCAGCCCACATTCAGCGCCGCCTCGATATGGATCTTCAGTTGCGGCTGCGCGTTGCCCAGGGCGGCAAGCGCCGCGATCGTGGCGATTTCGCGCGCGCGCAGATCGAGCTGCGGCCTGCTGTAGATGTCGCCGAACCCGAACTCGATCAACATGCGCCCGAAATCGGGCGCAATCGGCGCAAGCGCGGCGACCACGCGTTCGCCCACCTCGCCGTCGATCTGCTTCAGTTTTTGCCAGCCTTGCTCGTAGCGGTCGCTGTTGGCGCGGGCGGTGTCGAATGCTTGTTCCATGACGAGTCCTTTTCCTGTTCATGAGTTTGGAGACGATCGTCATGTCGAACCGCCAGGCTCGCCGCTTCATACCAGGCGATCTTGTCCGTGATGGCGGCAAGATTCGCCTGCAAGTCCGCAAGGCGCGACAGCACTGCATCGCGATGCTCGGCAAGCATCTCGCGTCGCGCGCCGTAGGTCGATTCACCCTGGGCCCGCAGCTCGGAAAACGCCTGTATGGCGGCGATGGGCATGCCCGTCGCCTTGAGCCGCATCACGAATTGCAACCAGTCCAGGTCCTGCGGCGAATACAGCCGGTGTCCCCCGCTGCTGCGCCCGATCGAGCGCAGCAAGCCTGCCTGCTCGTAGTAACGCAGCGTATGCGCGGAGACCCCGATGGCCGCGGCCACCTGGCCGATGGTTAGCGATTTCGACATGACGGACTCAAGGTTGGGACTTCGAGTGAACTCCAAGTCAAGCGCCACGGGGTCGCCCGCCGTGATTCGCCAGTCAAAAAAACAACAGGCCTAGGCGCTCCTGCCCAACCCCAGGTAGCTTTCGATAACCCGCGGGTTGTCCGCCAGATCGTGGGCCGGGCCGTGCAGCGCGATCTCGCCGGTTTCCAACACATAGCCGTAGTCGGCCACCTGCAAGGCCGCCCGGGCATTCTGCTCGACCAGGAGAATCGCCACGCCCGTCTGGCGCAGGCGCGCGATGATGTGGAAGATCTCGCGCACAATGCGCGGAGCCAGGCCCAGGCTGGGCTCGTCCAGCATCAGCAGGCGCGGCTTGGCCATAAGGGCGCGACCCACGGCCAGCATCTGGCGCTCGCCGCCCGACAGCGTGCCGGCCTCTTGCGCGCGGCGCTCGCGCAGACGCGGGAACAGGTCGTAGACCTCGTCCAGCGTGCTCTTCCAGCCGCTTTCGCGCGCCCGATAGCGGCGAAAGCCGCCCAGCAGCAGGTTGTCTTCCACCGACATGGTGCCGAACAGCTCGCGCTTTTCGGGCACCAGCGACATGCCGGCCGCGACGCGGCGCTCGGCCTTCCAGCCGCGCACGTCGCCGCCGTCGTAGCGCACCGCGCCGCTGGCGTGGCCGGTTTGCGGCAGCGAACCCATCACCGCGTTGAGCAGCGTGGACTTGCCCGCGCCGTTGGCGCCGATCACGGTGACGATGCTGCCCGCCGGCACCGACAGCGAGGCGCCGACCAGGGCGCCCACCTTGCCGTAGCGAGCCGAGAGATCCTGCACTTCGAGTATGGGGCTCATCCCTGCACCTCCGCCCCGCGCAGCGATTCGGGCAGATCGTCGTCGATACCGCCCAGATAGGCTTGCAGCACCACGGGGTTCTCGCGAACCTCGGCCGGCGGGCCTTCGGCCAGCTTGGTGCCGAAATCCATCACCACCAGATGGTTGGTCAGTCGCATGACGAAATCCATATCGTGCTCCACCAGCAGAATGCTCAGGCCCTCGTCGCGCAACTGCTCGAGCACCTGGGCCAGTTCCTGCTTTTCTTTGTAGCGCAGGCCCGCCGCGGGTTCGTCCAGCAGCAGCAGGACCGGGTCGCAAGCCAGCGCCCGCGCGATTTCCAGAATGCGCTGCCGGCCCAGGGCCAGGTTGCCGGCCTGCTCGTACAGGTAGTCGCCCAGGCCCACGCGCTGTAGCTGCAGCGCGGCTTCGTGCAGCAATTGCGCTTCGCGTGCACGGTCGATGTGCAGGGCGCCCGCGAGCACGCCCACGTGGTTGCGCTGATGCGCGCCCAGGGCCACGTTCTCGAGCACGCTCATGGTGGGCAGCAACTGCACGTGCTGGAAGGTGCGGCCCACGCCGCGCGTGGCGATGCTGCGCGCCGACAGGCCGCCGATGCTTTCACCCAGGAAGCGCACCTGGCCGCGCGTGGCCGGTATCACGCCGCTGACCAGATTGAAGGTCGTGCTCTTGCCTGCGCCATTGGGGCCGATCAGGCCCATGATCTCGCCGGCGCGCATGCTGAAGGAAATATCGTTGACCGCCACCAGTCCGCCGAACTCCTTGCGCAGGCCGGTGACTTCGAGGACCTGCTGTCCCGCCTGCGGCCGCGCGCGGTGCGGCAGGGCCGGCGCTTGAGCGGGCGCCTCGCCACCCCGGCGCGACCCGCCGTTGCCCAGGCGCGCCCACCAGCCCGACACCAGTGGCCACAGGCCGTTGCTGGCGTACTGCAGCATCAGGATCATCAGGATGCCAAAGCCGATGAGCTCGAAGTTGGATTGGGAATGCAATATGAGCGGCAGCAGATTCTGCAGCTGGTCCTTGACGACCAGGATGAACGCGGCCCCCAGCAAGGCGCCCCACACGCTGCTCGAGCCGCCCACCACCACCATGAACAGGTATTCGATGCCGACCGACAGGCTGAACGGACTGGGGCTGACCGTGCGCTCCATATGCGCGTAGAGCCAGCCCGACAAAGCGGCCAGGAGCGCGGCCCAGACGAAGATGACGATCTTGTACGAAGCGGTATTGACGCCCATGGACTCGGCCATGTGGGCGCCGTTCTTGAGCGCGCGGATGGCACGCCCCGGACGCGAATCGAGCAGGTTGCTGCTGGCCCAGGCCGCCAGCAGCACGCAGGCCCAGATCAGGAAGAACATGTACCGCCCCTTCAGCAGGGATATGCCGAAGAACGAGATGGGTACGATGCCGGGAATGCCATTGTGCTCGCCCAGCGCTTGAATGTTGCCGAACAGGTAATACAGCGACAAGCCCCAGGCGATCGTGCCCAGCGGCAGGTAATGGCCCGACAGCCGCAGGGTGATCAAGCCCAGCAGCCAGGCCACCACGCCGGTCAACGCCAGCCCCGCCGCCAGGCCCAGCCACGGCGAGATGCCGTGGTGCGTGGTGAGATAGGCGGTGGTGTAGGCGCCCAGTCCGACGAAGGCCGCCTGCCCGAAGGACGTCAGGCCGGCCACGCCGGTCAGGAGCATCAGGCCCATGGCCACCAGGGCGGCCAGGCCGATGTAGTTGAGTTCGGTAAGCCAGAATTCGGGCGTCGCGGGCGCGAGCGGCAGCCCGACCAGGACGACGAGAAAGACCAGCAGTGCGATGCGATTCTTGGCGGTCTTGGCGGCGCTCATTCTTCGTCATCCGTAGAGCGATGGTTGAACGAACGCCAGACCAGCACCGGGATGATCAGCGTGAACACGATGACCTCTTTATAGGCGCTGGCCCAGAACGAGGAAAACGACTCCAGGATGCCCACCAGCAGCGCGCCGGCGGCCGCCACCGGGTAGCTGGCCAGCCCGCCGATGATGCCGGCCACGAAGCCCTTCAGGCCGACCAGAAAGCCCGTGTCGTAGTAGACAGTGGTGATGGGCGCGATCAGGATGCCCGACACCGCGCCGATGGCCGCGGCTAGCGTGAAGGTCAAACCGCCCGACACGGCGGTGCTGATGCCCACCAGCCGCGCGCCGCGCCGGTTCACGGCTGTGGCGCGCAGGGCGCGGCCATACAGCGTCTTGCTGAAGAAGAACCACAGCGCCACGATGAGCAGCGCGCACACGGCCACCGCGAACAGGCTCTGCGCCGACCAGGTCATGAACCCCAGGTTGACCTGGCCGTCGATGAAGGTCGGGGCACGCCAACCTTCGGCGCCGAAGACGATCAGGCCCAGCCCGACCAGCGCGAAGTGCACGGCCACCGACACGATGAGCAGCACCAGCACCGAGGCCTCGGCCAGCGGGCTATACACGATGCGATAGATCATGGGCCCCATGGGCACCACCAGCAGCAGGGTCAGCAGCATGTCGACCCACACCGAGGTATCGGGGCCGGCATAGCCGCGCACCAGCCACAGCAAAACCAGCGGCAGCGCCACGCAGCCGATCGCGATCCCCGGTATCGCGGACCACGAACCGCTGCGCAGGGCCCGGACCACCTCCAGCGCCAGGACGATCAGCCCCAGCACCGGCAGCAGATACGCCGTGCCCGGCACCTGGCCGCTGGTCAGCAAGGCCAGCGTGAGCGCGCCGAAGGCCACGAACTCCCCCTGGGGGATGAAGATGACGCGCGTGACGGCGAACGCCAGCACCAGCGCCATGCCCAACAGGGCATAGATGGCGCCGTTGACGATGCCGTCCTGCAGCAGGATCAGTGCAATGGAGAAGTCCACGTTGTTTTTCTATCGTCTTTCATGAAGGGATGCCCCCGTGCGCCCGGCCATGCCTGCAGTCCGGTCAGTTCGAAAAAGGGAGCGTTTTGCCCGGGACCTGCCCCAGGCAAAGTACGCCGCCCCGATCGGGGCGGCGTACTCGATGGCCTGCTTACAGATCAGGCTGATAGACCCACTTGCCGTCCACGACCTTGACGATGACGCGCGCGCGGTCATCCAGGCCGGCGTGATCGGTGGGGCTCATGGTGAACACGCCCTGCGAAGCCGGCAGGTTCTTGGTTTGCTCGATGGCATCGCGCATGGCCGAGCGGAAAGCCGGCGTGCCCGGCTTGGCGCCCGTCTTCAGCGCCTTGGGCAACGCATCCAGGATCAACTGGCCGGCATCCCAGACGTGGCCGCCGAAGGTGCTGAGCGAGCCGGCGCCGTACTTGGCTTCATAGGCGTTGACGAAGACCATGGCCGATTTCTTGACCGGGTTGCTGTCGGGCAATTGCGCGCCCACCAGCAGCGGGCCGGCCGGCAGCAGCATGCCGTTGCAATCCTTGCCGCAGACGCGCAGCACATCGTTGTTGGCCGCGCCGTGGGTCTGGTAGATCTGGCCGGCGTAGCCGCGGGCCTTGAGTTCGCGCTGCGGCAGCGCCGAAGGCGTACCGGCGCCGGCGATCAGGACGGCATCGGGATGCGCCGCCACCAGCTTGAGCACCTGGCCGGTGACGGAGGTGTCGGTGCGGCCGTATTTTTCGACGTCGACGACCTTGATGCCCTTGGGCTCGGCGGCGGCCTTCATCTCTTTGAGCCAGCTGTCGCCGTAGGCGTCGGCAAAGCCGATGAAGCCCAGGGTCTTGATCTTGGCCTTGGCCATGGCATCGGCCAGCGCACTGGCCATGAGGTTATCGTTCTGCGGCGTCTTGAAGACCCAGTGGCGCTTGTCGTCCATGGGCGAAACGATGGCGGCGCTGGCCGCCACGCTGATCAGCGGCACCTTGAGCTCGGCCGCCACGTCGACCATGGCCAGAGAGCTGGGCGTGACCGAAGAGCCGATCAGCACGTCGACATTGTCTTCCGTGGCCAGCTTGCGCGCGTTGCGCACCGCCGTGGTGGTGTCGGTGCCGTCGTCGAGCACGATCCATTGGATCTTCTGGCCGTCCGCCTCGGTGGGCAGCAAGGCCGCGGCGTTACGCTCGGGAATGCCCAGCGATGCGGCCGGGCCGGTCTCGGACAGCGTCAGGCCGATCTTGACCTGGGCCGCCGCCGCCAGGGGCAGGGCCAGCGCCACGACGGCAACGATTTTCTTCAAGCCCGAGGCGGCGCAGGCGCCGGTACGCTTGGTCATGTCTGTCTCCTTTATTCGGCTTCGAGTGGGATGGCCGGGTGGCCTTCTAGTGAGCCGGGTTACGCAATGTTATACAAAATTTAGCATCCTATGCCGCAATTTGTATCAGATTCGAATCCCTACTCAATCCGGCATATATAGTTAACACGTTATCAATTTCGGACCGGCCATGCAATATGGCGTAAACCCGCCCGCGCCGGGCAAGGCCGAACCCTATGGATTAAGATGATTGTCTTCGCCATCGCCCGCCGGATCGACGGGCATTTCGAGAAACACCATGGACAAAATACGCAAGACCGAAGACGAATGGCGCGCCCAGCTGACGCCGCAGGAATTCTCCGTCGCCCGTGAAAAAGCCACCGAACGCGCCTTCACCGGCCGCTACTGGGACACCTTCACGCCCGGCATCTACCGCTGCGTGGCCTGCGGCACCGCGCTGTTCGCCTCGGACACCAAGTTCGACGCCGGCTGCGGCTGGCCCAGCTACTTCGAAGCCCTCGCGCCCGGCCTGGTGCGCGAAGAGCAGGACACGACCCTGGGCATGGTCCGCACCGAAGTCCTGTGCAATATCTGCGACTCGCACCTGGGTCACGTCTTCCCCGACGGGCCGCCGCCCACGGGCCTGCGCTATTGCATCAATTCGCTGGCGCTGCAATTCGAACCCGAGGGCAAATGAATAAAGGCCCCCACACTGCGCGGCTCTGCCGCTTGCTGCCTCCCAAGGGGGCGCTTTTCATCTTGGGAGTGGTCCGGCGATGAAAAAATTCCTGTTCGATCTTTTCCCGCTGATCCTCTTCTTCATCGTCTACCGGTTCGCCGATATCTACGCGGCCACCGCGACCGCGGTGGCGCTCTCGATCGCGCAGATCGTGTGGCTCAAGGTCACGGGCAGAACCATCGAGACCACGCACTGGATCAACCTCACGGTCATCGTGCTGTTCGGCGGCGCCACGCTGCTGCTGCACAACGATGCCTTCATCAAATGGAAGCCGACCGTGCTGTACTGGATCTTCGGCGCCGTGCTGCTCGGGGGCCGGATAATCGGCCGCAACCCCATGCGCAAGCTGATGGGCCAGCAGATTTCGCTGCCCGAAGCCGCCTGGAACAAGCTCAACCTCAGCTGGGCGCTGTTCTTCCTGGCGGCCGGTTTCATCAATCTGTACGTCGCCTTCTCGGGCCGCTTCACCGAAGCGCAGTGGGTCAGCTTCAAGGTCTTCGGTCTGATGGGGCTCCTGCTGGTGTTCGTGATCGGCCAGTCCGTCTGGCTGAGCCGCCACATGCAGCTTGACGAGGCCGGGTCTCGCGCCGATCGCGGTCCGGGCAAGACGCCATGATTGAAGATCGCGTCGAACTGATCCGCGAGCGCCTGGCCGCCCTCGCGCCGGACAGCCTCGTCATCGAGGACGAGTCGCATCTGCACGCCGGCCACGCCGGCGCGCAGGGCGGCGCAGGTCATTATCGGGTACGCATCGTAGCCGGCTGTTTCAAGGGACTTTCCCCCGTAGCGCGCCATAGGCTGGTGTATGATCGCCTGAGCGATCTCATGCCCCATGCCATCCATGCGCTGGCTATCGAGGCACAGTCGCCCGCAGAGACGACACCCGAACAATCCACGGCCCATTAGTTTGCTCGTTACAGGCCTTCTGCCTTCCTTTCCTAGAACTTCCAAGGACTTGCATTACATGAAACGCATCATCATGCTGGCCGCCGCCTGCGCGGTCGCCCTGCCCGCTTTTGCCTTTGCGCAGACCGTGGCCACCGTCAACGGCAAGTCCATCACGCAAAAGAACGTGGACGAGTTCGTCAAGCTGCTGGTCACCCAGGGCGCCACCGATTCGCCCCAACTGCGCGACCAGGTCAAAGAAGAACTGATCAATCGCCAGATCTTCGTGCAAGCCGCCGAAAAAGAAGGCGTGGCCAAGGAAGCCTCGGTGCAGACCGAGATCGAGCTGGCTCGCCAAGGCATCCTGGTCC
>CALGFL010000361.1 GCA_937881145.1 uncultured Bordetella sp. | reverse complement strand
GTTTTCGGTTCCGCCGACGCAGACCTGGCCGGTATAGGCCATCAGCATCTGCTTGGGCACGGCCACGCTGGATAGGCGCAACGCATGCTCGGCGATGTATTGTGCGCTGGCGCCCTTGAGCCGGCCCACTTGCGCCGCGAAGGTCTGCTCGTCGACCGCGCGCAGTTGCCTGGTGCCCTGCTCTTGCCGCGCGGCGATGTCGTTGGCGTGCCGCATGGACGCGGTCATGACCAAAGTATGGCCAAATGATTTGAAGCCCCGCGCCGCGAGGGCGCCCTCCAGTGTGGAATCGGGACAGCCTTCGGCAAGCCGGAAAAGCAGCGGCAGATCATGCTGTTTGTAGATGCCGGCCACATAGTCCAGGCGCTCGTCCAGCGCCACCGTGGACGGCGCCAGGATGTTGACGCTGCGGGCCCTTTTGGCCGCCGAATCGGCCCAGCGCACCACCCAGCCGTTGTAGAGCTGCTGCTCGGGCACGACCGTCGCGTTCAGCGCCGCTTCTTCTATGCGGGCGATCTGCCCCGCATCCGGTAGGTGTTGATGCGCTTGCATTCAAACACCGCTGCGCATGGCTTTGACGCGCTCGATCATCTCGATGCCGAAAGCGATATAGGCCTGCGCGCCGCGTGCGTTGCGGTCGTAGACCACGCCGGGCATGCCGTAGCTGGGCGCCTCGGCCAGACGCACGTTGCGCGGCACGACCGTCTTGAACACCTTGTCGCCGAAGTGCGACTCGAGCTGCGCCGAGACCTGCTGCTGCAAAGTCATGCGCGGGTCGAACATCACGCGCAGCAGGCCAATGAGCTGCAGCTCGTCGTTGATATTGCGATGCACGCGCTTGATGGTGTTGACCAGATCGGACAGGCCTTCCAGCGCGAAGTATTCGCACTGCATGGGAATGATCACGCCATGGGCTGCCACAAGTCCGTTGAGTGTTAGCAGCGATAGCGTGGGCGGGCAATCGATGAGGATGAAATCGTATTGATCGGCAACCTCGGTAATGGCGCCTTTGAGCTGTCGCTCGCGTTCGTCCATCTCGACCAGGTCGATCTCGGCGCCGGCGAGGTCGCGATTGGCCGGCAGCACGTCGTATCCGCCCACCTCGGAGCGCACGCGCGCCTGGGCAATGGTCATTTCGCGGATCAGCACCTGATAAAGCGTGCCTTTGAGCGTGCTCTTATCAATGCCGCTGCCCATCGTGGCATTGCCCTGCGGATCCAGATCGACCAGCAGCACACGCTGCCCTTGCGTAGCCAGGCCGGCGGCCAGATTGATGGCGGTCGTCGTCTTGCCGACACCGCCCTTCTGATTGGCAATGCAGAAGACTTGTGCGATCGGCTGGGTCTGGGACACGGGGGCGGTCATGGAATTCCTGTCGGGGTTGCTGCGTAGCTGGGGTTTGCTTTCGAGTTTTCAGGCCTGCATGGCGCGTTGCATCCACACCAGGCAACGTTGCGCGTCGAGCTCGGGCACGTGCAGCGTTTCGATGCGCTGCACGTGCCAGACACCCTGCGCATGCAAGGCGGCGATCTCGTCCTGCGGGGTCTTGCCTTTCATGGCGAGCAAAGCGCCCTGCTCGCCCACGTGCGGGCCCGCCAAGTTAGCAAAGTCCAGCAGCGATGCAAAGGCGCGGGAAATCACGATATCGCAGCCCGATGGCGGCAATGCTTCGACCCGCGCATGGCTGGCCTGCAGATTGGGCAGGTTCAGGGCGCCGCTCATCTGGCGCACGAAAGCCATTTTCTTGTCCACGGCGTCGACGCATTGCACCTGCCATTGGTCATGCAAAATGGCCAGCACCACACCCGGCAGGCCTGCGCCGGAGCCCACGTCCATGACGCGCAACGGCCGCGCAGCGGCTTGCGCCTCGATGGGTTGCACCACGGCCAGGCTGTCGAACACATGTTGCACCAGCATCTGGCCGCAATCGCGTACCGCCGTGAGATTGTAGGTGCGGTTCCAGCGTTGCATCTGCTCGACGTAGCGCAGCAGCTTATCGCGCTGCGCCTCTGACGTTTGCAATTCGAGTTGTCGGCAAGCCTGCGCCAACCGACTGTCGAAGCCGGTGGATATCGCGGTGTTTTGCATCATGCCGCCTGTTTGCGCGCGCCGTAGTGCAGGCGCTTTAGGTGGATGAGCAAAAGCGAAATGGCTGCGGGTGTAACGCCGGAAATGCGGCCGGCCTGACCTATCGTTTCGGGCTTGTGGGCCTTGAGCTTCTGGCGCACTTCGAAGGACAAGCTGGTGACCGCGTCGTAGTCGATGTCCGCCGGAATGGGCTGCTGTTCGTGCTCGGCGTGCTTGCGCACTTCATCTTGCTGGCGCGTGATGTAGCCGGCGTACTTGGTCTGGATTTCGATCTGCTCGGCCAGCGTGCCGTCATGAATCAGGCCAGGGCCGGCCAGCAGGCTGCCGTCGGCCTGCCGGGCTTTCATCAGATCAACGTAGCTGATGTTGGGACGCTTGAGTAAATCTGATAGTGAATACTCACGTTCAATCGCCTTGCCTAACAGAGGCTCGGCTGTTTCGGCCGGCATCAGGCGCGGATTGACCCAAGTGGACTTCAGGCGTTCCAGCTCATGTGCGATGGCATCGCGCTTGCGGCTGAATGCATCCCAGCGGGCATCGTCGACCAGGCCCAGCCTGCGGCCGATTTCGGTCAAGCGCAGATCGGCGTTGTCTTCGCGCAAACTCAACCGATATTCGGCGCGCGAGGTGAACATGCGATAGGGCTCGGTGACACCGCGCGTGACCAGGTCGTCGACCAGCACACCCAGATAAGCTTCGTCGCGGCGCGGGGTCCAGCTTTCTTTGCTTTGTGCCTGCAAGGCCGCATTCGTTCCGGCCAACAACCCCTGGGCCGCGGCCTCTTCATAGCCCGTCGTCCCGTTGATCTGGCCAGCGAAGAACAAGCCCGAGATGGTTTTGGTCTCCAGGGTGGACTTGAGCCCGCGAGGATCGAAGTAATCGTATTCGATGGCATAGCCCGGACGTAGTATGTGCGCGTGCTCGAGGCCGGGCAAGGAATGGATCAAGTCCAGCTGCACATCGAATGGCAGGCTGGTGGACACCCCGTTGGGATAGACCTCGTGCGTATCCAAGCCTTCCGGTTCGAGAAAGACCTGATGCGATTCTTTATCGGCGAAGCGATGAATCTTGTCTTCGATGGACGGACAATACCTTGGGCCCACGCCTTCGATCACGCCGCTATACATGGGTGAGCGATCCAGCCCGCCACGGATGATGTCGTGCGTTCGACTGTTGGTATGGGTGATCCAGCAAGGCAGTTGTCGTGGATGCATGGCGGCGTTGCCCATGAACGAGAACACGGGGACGGGATTCATGTCGCCCGGCTGCTCTTCCAGAATGCTGTAGTCGATGGTCCGACCATCGATGCGCGGCGGCGTTCCTGTCTTCAGTCGCCCCTGAGGCAGCTTGAGTTCCTTGAGCCGTGCGCCCAGGGAAATGGCTGGCGGGTCCCCCGCCCGGCCACCCGAATAGTTCTGTAGCCCCACATGGATCAATCCATTAAGGAAAGTCCCGGCCGTTAGCACGACGGTACGAGCCCGGAACTTGAGTCCGATCTGAGTCACAGCGCCGGCGATTCTGTCGCCTTCGACCATCAAATCATCGACGGCCTGCTGGAACAGCCAGAGATTGGGTTGATTTTCCAGGCGTCCGCGTATGGCTTTGCGGTATAGGACGCGATCTGCTTGAGCACGCGTCGCTCGTACGGCCGGACCTTTGGAACTATTGAGAATGCGGAACTGGATTCCTGCCTCATCGGTGGCGATGCCCATGGCACCCCCGAGGGCGTCCACTTCTTTAACCAGATGCCCTTTGCCGATACCCCCAATTGAGGGATTACAGGACATCTGCCCAAGCGTCTCGATGTTGTGGGTGAGCAGTAGCGTTGCCGCGCCGGCGCGCGCGGAAGCCAAGGCGGCTTCGGTACCTGCATGACCGCCACCAACAACGATCACATCAAATTCGCGAGGGAAATCCATAATGGGCAAGGATGAAAGAGCATCAGTCTTCATTATAGAGGTTGGGGAGATTGCTGTTTCACGTGAAACATTGAAATTCCTGGTAATCCCGTTGTTTCACGTGAAACCATGGCGTCTTCGCCATTAATGGGAAAGATCTATCCACAGTCTCTACCTATCTGCAAGATCGACATCTCCAGCTTGCTCTCCAGCAGAATCACCTGAGGATATCTTTGTGAATAACTCACCGATCCATGCTGCACTGCATCGAATATTTCAGGCATCGGGGTGCTCTTCCCTGGGGAAAACCTGAGGTTTGCCAAAACACCCTCCCCAACCCCTCGTGTGAACAACTTCGGCCGCCTGGACTGAGTAACGAGATTTCCTGAAAATTGCGGGCCTATCCGCATGACGGTTATCCCGACTTATCCATATCCTATCCACAGCCTATCCACATGATTTCTCCAGCCTGGGAATGACAACGCCCCAAGACCGTGAGATCTTGGGGCGTTGCAGCCAGACGACGCTGGCGAGCAGGAACGGGATTCCTGCGATCAGAGCGGCTTGATTTCAGCCGCCTGGGGTCCTTTCGGACCATCCTTGACTTCGAACTCGACTTCCTGGCCTTCGTTCAGGCTGCGATAACCGCGGCCTTGAATAGCTGAAAAGTGTGCGAAGACTTCCGGACCACCGCCGTCGGGCGTTATGAACCCGTAACCCTTATCGGCGTTGAACCACTTGACTTTACCTTTTGCCATTTTCCTATAGCGCCCTTGATGGATAAAACAAAATACGCAAATGAATCAAGGACGCCAAAACCAATACACCGAACGGACTTGCGCACTTCTTGAGTCAACTGCAAGGACGAGCATACTCAGCCACCTGGCATGGGACACTAGATACTTTCCCTAGGTCATTTTCGATATATCGCCAAGGCGGAACCAAATAACCCAAACCCTCGAGGCCGCGTCTTATCATCACGGCTAAGTCCCTCATTCCAAAAGCACTTCTGAAATCCATGCTGCAGTCGAAACTCCCCGATATTGGCACGACCATCTTCACCGTCATGAGCCGCCTGGCTCAAGAACACCAGGCCATCAATCTGGGCCAAGGCTTTCCCGACTTCGATCCGGACCCCGCTCTGTGCCAGCTGGTGTCCAAAGCCATGGCCGACGGCCACAACCAGTACCCCTACATGACGGGCATACCGCCTCTGCGCCAGGCCGTCGCGCAAAAAGTCCAGACGCTTTATGGCCGGGCCTACGATCCCGATACCGAAATCACGGTGACCAGCGGCGCCACCGAAGCCTTGATGGCCGCGGTGCTGGCTGTCGTTGGCAATGGTGACGAAGTCGTGGTCATCGAGCCCTGCTACGACTCGTATTTGCCGGCCATACGCCTGGCTGGAGGCATTCCCGTCACTGTTCCCCTGCGGGCACCCACTCAGGAAGATCCTCGCTTCCGTGTGGACTGGCAGCGTGTTCGAGACGCCATCACACCGCGAACACGTCTGATCATGATGAATTTTCCCCACAACCCTACGGGAATCATCTTGCAAGACGCCGACCTGGATGCCCTGGAGGGTATCGTCCGCGATACCGGCGTACTGCTTCTGTCCGATGAACCCTACGAGCACATTGTGTTCGATGGGCAGATCCACCGCAGCCTAGCGACCCGTCCCTTATTGTCGGAACGCGCTTTTGTGATCTCGTCGTTCGGCAAGACCTATCACACTACGGGCTGGAAGATCGGCTATTGCTGCGCCCCCAAGGCCATGAGCGCTGAACTGCGCAAAATCCATCAGTTCATCGTCTTTACGGTCTCGTCGCCCATGCAGTATGCCCTGGCGCAATACATGCACGATCCCGAGCCCTATCTGCGACTCTCCCGCTTCTACCAGGCCAAACGCGACCGCCTGGCTCAGGGTCTGGCCAACAGCCGGTTCAAGGTCCTGCCCAGCCCCGGAACCTTTTTTCTGATGGCGGACTACGGCGAAATTTCCAAAGAGAACGAAGCCGACTTCTCCCGCTGGCTGACCGTGAAACACGGCGTCACGGTCATTCCGGTGTCGGCCTTCTATCGCGAGCCGGACGCGCCACAGTCGAACCACCGGCTTGTACGCTTTTGCTTTGCCAAGAAAGACAATACCTTGGACGCCGCCATCGAAAAATTGCGGCAGGTCTAGCCAGAAGTACCTGCGAACCGCGTCACGCGGTTGCGCCCGGCCATCCTGGCACCATACCGAAGCCTGGTCTGCTCTGCGGACAGGCCAGCCTTCTTGCGCCAATCACGTTCTACGTTCACCGCTGCAACGGCGCGACCAGGACAACTGACATGAACGTATTGACCCCAGGTAGCACGCCGATGCCGCCTGGCCAAAGAGAAAACCATTGCGCGCCTTCTCTTCTTCGAAACATCGCGAGCGCACAGCCGGCAACCATGAGCAACGCAACGACCACGACTGCGGCGAGTATCGCATGAAAAGTGTTCAGGCGGGATGCCAGTCTTTACGACACATGGTTTGTCCGTCCATCGCTGGAGACTGGGTGACTCCATCTTTTATCCTATGTTTTTCTTATATCTATTTGGTGGTGGTGATGGGTCTCTGTGGACAACTCCATCAACTGAAAAACGCCTATACATTTCAAAAGCTTGCGTAGAAATTTACCTGTGCAAGGCAGCCCTTTTGCAAGCAGGTCAACGTTGAACAACATTTCAGCAGGACCTGAAAACAGGTACTTGTTCATCCTGGGTCCACATACTGTGCACAGGTACGCTCTCTGGAGCTTATCCCTGGTTATCCACAAGTGCCGGGGCGGTTTCGCTTTGAATCGGATCTTGGACACGCTTCGATTCGGCCCGAAACGTTGCGCCTGAGGCACAACTAATATGGCGCCATGAACAAGCGCCCCGATCCCTCCTCCCTCATCGCCACGACCGTTGCGGCCAGTTTCGGCTTCGGTATCATTCAACTCGACGTGACCATCGTCAACATCGCGCTGCCCACGATAGCGCGAGAGCTGGGTACGGCTGTCGCCGGCCTGCAATGGGTGGTCGATGCCTACGCCCTGGTGTTTGCCGCCCTGCTGCTGACCGGGGGTTACATCGGCGATCGCTGGGGCGCAAAGCGCGCCTATCTCGGCGGTATTGTTCTGTTTGCGCTGGCGTCGTTGGCGTGCGGTCTTTCTTCCAACGCACCGCTCCTGATCGCCGGGCGCATGTTGCAAGGCCTGGGCGCCGCAGTGATGCTGCCCTGCTCGCTCGCGCTCATCAATCACGCTGCTGCGGGGCATCCCGAGCGCCGCGCCATGGCTGTGGCCTGGTGGACGGCGGTGGGCGGCATTGCCGTTGCCGCGGGACCCATACTCGGCGGTCTTCTGATCGGTGTGACGAGCTGGCGCAGCATTTTTCTGGTCAACCTACCCATTTGCGTCATCGCGGTATTGCTGACGCTCAAGTGCGAAGAGACGCCACGGCCGCCGGCAAGGCGGGGTTTCGATGTGGTCGGCCAACTGCTCGGCATTGTTGCGCTAAGCGCCATCATCGGCACGGTGATCGAAGCCAAACCCTTGGGTTTTGAAAACCCGCTCGTGTGGTCGTGTGCGCTGATCGGGCTTGCCGCAGCCTTCGCATTCGTGCACTGGGAAGCGCGGACGCAGGCGCCCATGCTGCCCTTGTCCTTGTTTAAGTCACGCATTTTCTGCGGTGCCGTCAGCTTCGGCTCCCTCGCCAATTTCACCTATTACGGCGCTGTCTTCGTTCTGAGCATTTACCTCCAACGCGTGCTCGGCTACACGCCGGTGGTGGCGGGGCTCGCATTTTTGCCGCTTACCGCGACGTTTCTCGTCGTCAACATCATCAGCGGTTGGTGGGTCGGGCGCGTCGGATCGCGCGCGCCCATGATGATCGGCGCGTTGATCGATGCCGTCGGATTTTCGCTGCTTACCCTGGTGGCAACAGCGGCGACGCCCTATTGGCAGCTGGCTATCGCTTTCGTCATGATTCCGGGCGGCATGGGGCTGGGCGTGCCGGCCATGACCACGGCAGTACTGGCCAACGTCCAACGCGAGCGCTCGGGCATTGCCGCTGCGGTGCTCAATGCCGCGCGGCAGGCTGCCGGTGCGATGGGCGTGGCGCTCTTCGGTGCTTTGGCGGGCGACGAACCAAGCCATGTCGTCGTAGGATTGAAAACGTCGACGACGATCGCGGTCGTGTCGCTGGTCGTGGCTGCGGCGATCGCGGCAACGACGATAACGAGAAAGAAGATCTCGAATATATGAAATAAAAAAGTATTAAAAGTGAAACGCCTGATTTACGCAGCCCTGCTTTTCTAGCGGCCCGCCGATGCTGGAACTTAAGAAATTATCGGCGGGCTACATACGGACCGAGTCGGCGAGATCTTTACATTGAGGCGTGGATTTTATGGATGCCGCGGTGCTGGTGTTTGCAAAACCGGCGCCGGTGCAGACATCGTGCGAAACTTTGCGGGCGCATTGACGAACGATGCCGTCGGGCTTTGAGTGATCGGCGAGCGCGTCGCTGACCTGCGTCATGCAGCCTTGCACCTCGTCGACGATGAGACGCATGGCCTCTCTATCTTTATTGGCCTGAGCCTGGGCGACGATCGAGTTGGCGGCTGCGATGGTCATGCTCCACAAATCGTCGATCGACTCTTGCGCTGTTGCCGGCGCTGCGGCCAGCGACAGCGCCGAAATGAGCGAGATGCCGCAGAGAATGCGCATGCGTCGGTAGTGCCGGGCTTTTGATTGCATGAGTTGATTACCAGACGTCTTAATGGGTTGCGTCAACTTTAGCCGGATTCTTTCAGGCGTCAAGCTACTTGCCGATACAGAAGCTGGAAAAAATTTCTCCAAGCAAATCGTCGCTGGTGAATTTTCCCGTTATTGCGGACAGGCTCTCATGGGCCAGCCGCAGTTCTTCGGCGAAAAGGTCCAGCACGCGATCGTCTTGCGAGGCATGCTGCGCGGCGAACTCCAGGTGCTGCGCGGCGTCTTGCAAAGCATGCAAATGCCGCTCGCGCGCGAGCCAGGGCGATTCGATGCCGGGGTTCCAGCCGGCCAGGCGCAGCAGCTGCGTGCGCAGCTCGGCCAGGCCGGTGCCGGCATGAGCCGAGATGCCCAGGGTACCGGCATAGGCATGGCCGCCCGCAGGCGCGATAAAAGGCCCGGGCAGCAAATCGACTTTGTTGTAGACGGCCAGCACTGGCGTGCGGGCCGGCAGCCGTGCGGTGATTTGCGTGTCGAGCGCATCTGCAGGACGCGTGGCGTCCTGCAGATGCAGGATGGCATCGGCTCGTTCGATTTCCTTCCAGGTGCGGGCGATGCCCAGGCTTTCGACGGTGTCGTCGGTGTCGCGCAGTCCGGCGGTATCGACGATGTGCAGCGGCACGCCGTCGATGTGGATCTCTTGCACGACCTTGTCGCGTGTGGTGCCGGCGATGGGCGTGACGATGGCCACTTCGTCGCCCGCCAGCGCATTGAGCAGGCTGGACTTGCCCACATTGGGCTGGCCGGCCAGCACCACGTGCAGGCCTTCACGCAGGATCACACCCTGCCGGGCCTGCCCGATGAGCGCATCGAGATCGCCTGCCAGCGCATCGAGCGCAGGGTGGGCCTGGTACTTCTCGAGAAAGTCGATTTCTTCCTCGGGAAAATCGAGCGTGGCCTCGACCAGCATGCGCAGATGCACGATACGGTCGGCCAGGGCGTTGACCAGTGCCGAGAACTCGCCGGACAGCGAAGCCATGGCGCCGCGCGCCGCGGCTTCCGACGAGGCATCGATGAGGTCGGCCACGGCCTCGGCCTGGGCCAGGTCCATGCGGTCGTTCAGGAAGGCGCGATGGGTGAATTCGCCGGGCTGGGCCAGACGCAACCCCTCTTCGCGGCCGGCCTCCACGCAGCGCGCCAGCAGGCGCCGCAGCACGGCGGGGCCGCCATGGCCCTGCAGTTCAAGCACGTCCTCGCCGGTGTAGGAATGCGGTGCGGGAAAAAACAGCGCGATGCCCTGATCCAGCACGTCGCCGCCGGCAGCGGTAAACGGCAGATAGTGCGCATGGCGCGGGGTAAGCTCGCGGCCGAAAAGACGCATGATCAGCGGGGCCAGATCGCTGCCCGAAACGCGCACCACGCCTATCCCTCCCCGGCCCGGGGCGGTGGCAATGGCGGCGATGGGGATGGATGCGGGCATGATGACGTGAGAAGAGGCAATGAAGAAATATAACGTGCCCGGGTAGGATTGCCGGCGCGCAGGCGACGATTTGCCCCGGATTGGCGGTCGGGCGGGATGCATGACTATGATGTAGGACAGACTTGCACTGCCAGACAGGAATTTCCATGAAGACCCTAGACGAAATCGAACGCGCGCGCGGCGAGCTCATCGCCATTCGACGCGACATTCACGCCAACCCGGAGTTGGCTTTCGAAGAGACCCGCACGTCCCAACTGGTGGCCGATCGCTTGCGCGCCTGGGGGCTGGAGGTACACACCGGCCTGGGCAAGACGGGCGTGGTCGGTGTATTGCACGGAACGGGTGCGGCATCGAAGAAGGCCTTGGGTTTGCGCGCGGACATGGACGCGCTGCCCATGCCCGAGCTCAACCGCTTTGCCCACGCATCCACCATCAGCGGCCGCATGCATGGCTGCGGCCACGACGGCCACACCACCATGCTGCTGGGCGCGGCGCAGTATCTGGCCAAGCATCGCGAGCTGTTCGGCGGCACGGTGAACTTCATTTTCCAGCCCGCCGAAGAAGGCGGCCATGCCGGCGCGCAGGCCATGATCGAGGAGGGCCTCTTCGAGAAATTTCCTTGCGACGCAATTTTCGGCATCCACAACATGCCGGGGCACAAGACCAATAATTTCTGTTTTCGCGCGGGCCCCCTCATGGCGTCGAGCAATCGCTGGGATATCGTCATTCGCGGCGTGGGCGGACATGCCGCGATGCCGAACCGGGGCATCGACCCCATCGTGATTTCGGCCGAGGTGGTGCAGGCCCTGCAGTCGGTCATTTCGCGCCGGCGCGACCCGCTCGATCCGGCCGTGCTGTCGATCACGCAGATTCACGCGGGGGATGCATACAACGTAATTCCCAACGAAGTCGTTCTGCGCGGCACGGTGCGCACGTTCACGACCCAGACGCTGGATCAGATCGAAAGCGACATGCAGCGCATCGTCACGTCCTTGCCGCAGGTCTACGGCGCGACGGGCGAGTTGACGTTCTTTCGCTCGTATCCGGCGGTCGTCAATCATGCCAAGGAAACCGCTTTTGCCGCGCAGGTGGCGCGCGAGGCCTTCGGCGCCGAGAACGTCGACGAAAACACGATGCAGTTGATGGCCGCGGAAGATTTCTCCTTTTATCTGCAGAAGATTCCCGGCGCCTATCTGTTTCTGGGCAATGGCGAGGGCGATCACCGCGAAGCCAGCTACCACGGCATGGGGCCGTGCCAGCTGCACAACTCCAACTACGATTTCAACGACGCCCTGCTGCCGGTGGGCGCGACATATTGGGTGAAGCTGGTCGAGGCCTTTTTCAAGGCCTGACCAGCGCGTGATCAAGCCAGATCGAAGCGATCCAGATTCATCACCTTGACCCAGGCCGCGACGAAGTCGT
>CALGFL010000360.1 GCA_937881145.1 uncultured Bordetella sp. | reverse complement strand
ATTGCCCGCCATGCCGCGCCAGAACGCGGTGGTCGCCGCCGAGGTGATGGTGATGCCGCGCTCCTGCTCTTGCTCCATCCAGTCCATCACCGCCGCGCCGTCGTGCACCTCGCCGATCGGGTGGGGAATGCCGGTGTAATAGAGGATGCGCTCGGTCGTGGTGGTCTTGCCCGCGTCGATGTGGGCGGAGATGCCGATATTGCGATAGCGCTCAAGGGGTGTGCGGCGAGTCATGACGATTCCTGGTGGAACGGTGAATCGTCGATCTTACTGCTGGCTGTTGACGCCTTGTTCGGCTGCCGAGAGATCTTCAGGGGTATTGATGTTGAGGAACCCTTGAGCCGCGTCGTCGAAGCCGACCTCGACCCCGCCCACGCGCGCCTGCCAGAGATCCACCTTGCGGTCGCCCCCTCGCAGATAGTCGCGCAGATCGTCCGCGAGCGAGGTGCGCAGCGCCATGCAAACCGAATGCCGCCGCCCTCCCGCACAGGCTACCGCCAGCGGCGCGCCCTGCGCCTGAGCGGCGCCGATCAGGCGCACGGCCAGGTCGAGCGGCAGAAAGGGCGTATCGCAGGGCGCCACCACCAGCCAGGGGCCGGACCAGGCGCTCAGCCCTGCCGCCACGCCGGCCAGCGGGCCGGGCCAGGCCTCGAAAGCCGGATCGTCGGGCAGCACCTGGCCGTATTGCGCATAGCGCCCGGCATTGCGATTGGCGCTGATGAACAGGGACTGGACCTGCGGTGCAAGGCGCCGCGCCGCGTGCGCCACGAGCGGCCGTCCAGCCAGCATGAGCAGGCCCTTGTCGGCCGCCCGCATGCGGGCGGCGCGCCCGCCGGCCAGGATCAGGCCGGCCGCACCCTCGAAGGAAATATCAGCCACCGATATAGCTCATCTCGATCTTGCGCGCGGCCTGCGGCAGGCCTTGGGCGCGGCGTTCGGAATAGTTGTCGTCGCGCCGCGACCAGATGCCGGCGATCAGATCGGCCAACCGGGCGTCGTCGGCACCGCCGCGCAGCGGCTCGCGCAGGTCGTAACCCGCGCTGGCGAACAGGCACAGGAACAGCTTGCCTTCCGGCGACAGGCGCGCGCGCGTGCATCCGCCGCAGAAGGCGTGGGACACGCTGGAGATGACGCCGATCTCGCCCGCGCCGTCGCAATAGCGCCAGCGTTCGGCCACCCGGCCCATTGCCTCGTCGGCTACCGCCTCCAGGGGAAATTCCCGGCCGATGCGCTCGAGCACCTCGGCGGTGGGCACGACCTCGGCGAGGTTCCAGCCGTTGGTGCTGCCCACGTCCATGTACTCGATGAAGCGCAGCACCTGGCCCGTGCCGCGAAAGCGCCGCGCCATGGGCAGGATCTGCCCGTCGTTGAATCCACGGCGCACCACCATATTGATCTTGATCGATGCCAGCCCTGCTTCGGCCGCCGCGCCCACGCCGCGCAGCACGTCGTCGGGCGTGAAATCGCTGTCGCTCATGCGCGCGAACAGATCGGCGTCCAGCGCATCCAGGCTCACGGTGACGCGGGTGAGGCCCGCGTCTTTCAACGCGCGCGCCTTGCGCGCCAGCAGCACGCCGTTGGTCGTGAGCGTGATGTCCAGCGGCCGGCCTTGCGGCGTGCGCAGCGCGGACAGCATAGCGATCAGGGATTCGATGTTCTTGCGCAGCAGGGGCTCGCCGCCCGTCAGGCGGATCTTCTCGACGCCCAGCTGCGCGAACGTGCCGGCCAGGCGCGCGATCTCCTCGAACGAGAGTAGCGCCGAATGCGGCATGAAAGCGTAGTTGCTGTCGAATACATCGCGCGGCATGCAATAGTTGCAGCGGAAGTTGCAGCGGTCGGTGACCGAGATGCGCAGGTCGCGCATGGGCCTGGCGCGGGTATCGGCAAGGGGCTCGCCGGGCCGCCGCGCATGGGGCGCGGCCTGCAGCGGCGGCTCGGGTCGGGCGGCGCGCTCGTCGGCGAGGAAAATCACTTTGCTCATGGAAAGGCCTCTTTCAAGGTCATCGCCTGGCCCACGTCGACGACGTCGTAGCCCGGCAGCAGATCGAGCTCGCCGATGTATTCCGGACCGCGTATGACGTCCAGCAATTCGCACATCGCCGGCGTATCCATGTCGGTCTTGCGCACGGCGAAGAAGTAGCGCTCGCGCGCCAGAAGGATGAAATCCAGGCCGAAGCGCTGCGCGGCGGTTTCGACGCCCACGCCGGTGTCGGCCATGCCGCTGGCGATATGCGCGGCGATGGCCATGTGCGTGAACTCGCTGGTCTCGTAGCCCTGCACCTGGCTGGTGGACAGGCCCGCGCGTTCCAGCATGGCCTTGATCAGGTGGCGCGTACTGGAGCCGATCTGGCGGTTGACGAAGCGCACGTCGGGCCGAGCGAGATCGGCGATGCCGGTGATGTGCTTGGGATTGCCGGGCTGCACGAACAGGCCCGTATTGCGCATCGCCAGATGAACCAGCAGGTATTCGTCGGCGTCCAGCCAGGGACGATAGGCCTCGAGAATGACCGACTCGAATTCGCCGCAGGGCACCTGAAAGCCCGCCAGGTCGCACTCGCGGTGTTCGAGCGCGGCCAGGGCTTCGACGGCGGTGCGGTAGCGCAACTCCAGGCCCAGGCCGTTGCGGCTCACGTGCCGCATCATGGCCTCGACCGCGAAGCCGTGGCTGGCATGCAGCCGCAGGTGCGGCGCGGCGCGCGGCAGCAGACGCTCGAGTTCTTCCTGCAGTTCGGAGGCCATGCTTTCGAGCGTGGGCGCCAGGCGCGCCTCGATGCGCCGGTTGGCCCACAGCAGGCGCTGGGCGAATTCAGACAGTTGGGTGCCTTGGCGCCGCCGCGTGATGAGCAGCGGCGTGCCGAAAATGCTCTCGAACCGCCGCAGCACGCCCCAGGCATGGCGATAGGACAGGCCGCAGGCCCGGCAGGCGCCGGCGATGTGGCCGGTGGTGTCAATGGCCGACAGTAAGGACAGAACACTGCCCAGGGGCAGGTCCTGCTCGTCTTGCGCACCGTCGAGCGACCATTGCGGACGCAGATTCAGCTGGAACCTATATGTCATCTATTTCTTATTGAGTGCGAAAAAGAACCGTATTATGGTGTCAATATAAGCGTAACCTGGCAATATTAATATGTTCTTTTCACCATATTAATCCGTTCCAGGCATTCCAATGAAAAGCCGCAAGCTATCTAGGCGGCCCCGGTTCAGGAGACCCGACGATGCATGATAAATCCGTCGTCAACGACATCGTGACCCGCCTGCGCGACATGCCCGGCGCGTTGCTACCCATTCTGCATGCGGTCCAGCACGAGTTGGGCTGCATCCCGCCCGATGCCGTACCCGAAATCGCCGCCGCGCTGAACCTGTCGCGCGCCGAAGTGCATGGCGTCATCACGTTCTATCCGCACTTTCGCAGCACACCTGGCGCGCGCCACACGCTGGAAGTGTGCCGCGCCGAGTCCTGCCAGGCCATGGGCGGCGAAGCCCTGGCCGGCCATGCCCGCACGCGTCTGGGCTGCGACTTTCATGCCGTCAGCGCCGACGGCGCATTCGCGCTCGAACCGGTCTACTGCCTGGGTTTGTGCGCGCAATCGCCGGCCGTGATGCTCGACGGCCAGCCTCATGCGCGCGTCACCGCGGCCCGGCTGGACCGCCTGCTCGACACCGCACGCAAGGCGCCTTCCCAGGACGAGGTCCGCTCATGAACGCTCCCATCAAGATTTATGTGCCGCGCGACGCCGCCGCGCTGGCCGTGGATGCCGACGCGGTGGCCGAGGCCGTCGAGCGCGAAGCGCAAAAGCGCGGCCTGGACGTCGCCTTGGTGCGTAACGGTTCGCGCGGACTGCTGTGGCTGGAACCCCTGGTCGAGATCGCCACGCCGCAAGGGCGCGTGGCCTACGGCCCGGTGCAGCCCGAGGATGTGGCCGGGCTTTTCGATGCCGGCTGGCTGCAGGGCGGCGCGCACGCACTGTGCCATGGGCCGACCGAAGACATGGCCTACCTCAAGAATCAGGAACGCCTGACTTTCGCCCGCGTGGGGATCACCGATCCCTTGTCGCTGGACGACTATACGGCCCACGGCGGCCTGCAAGGCCTGCGGCGCGCGATTGCGATGACGCCAGCGCAGATCGTCGACGAAGTATTGAACTCCGGCCTGCGCGGCCGCGGCGGCGCGGCCTTTCCAACGGGCATCAAGTGGAAGACCGTGCTGGCTGCCAGCGCGACGCAGAAGTACGTGGTTTGCAACGCCGACGAGGGCGACTCGGGCACGTTCGCCGACCGCATGCTGATGGAAGGCGACCCCTACGTGCTGATCGAAGGCATGACCATCGCCGGCCTGGCGGTGGGCGCCACGCAAGGCTATATCTACGTGCGTTCGGAATACCCGCACGCCATCGCCGCGCTCGAAGAGGCCATAGCCCGCGCGCGCAAGGCCGGCTGGCTGGGCGCGAACGTCCTCGGCAACGGCCGGGCCTTCGACCTGGAAGTGCGCAAGGGCGCCGGCGCCTATATCTGCGGCGAAGAGACCTCGCTACTGGAAAGCCTGGAAGGCAAGCGCGGCGTCGTACGCGCCAAACCGCCGCTGCCCGCGATCCAGGGCCTGTTCGGCCAGCCCACCGTCATCAACAACGTGATCTCGCTGGCCTCGGTGCCCATCATCCTGGCGCGCGGCGCAAACTACTACCGCGACTACGGCGTGGGCCGCTCGAACGGCACCCTGCCCTTCCAGCTGGCGGGCAACCTCAAGCACGGCGGCCTGGTCGAAAAGGCCTTCGGCCTCACGCTGCGCGAATTGCTTTACGACTTCGGCGGCGGTTCCGCCTCCGGCCGGCCGCTGCGCGCGGTGCAGGTGGGCGGACCGCTGGGCGCCTACCTGCCCGAGTCGCAGTGGGACGTGCCGCTCGACTATGAAGCCTACGTCGGCATTTCGGCCATGATCGGCCACGGCGGCCTGGTGGCTTTCGACGACACCGTGGACATGGCGCGCATGGCGCGCTACGCCATGGAGTTCTGCGCGGTCGAATCGTGCGGCAAGTGCACGCCCTGCCGCATCGGCTCGACGCGCGGCGTCGAGACCATCGACAAGATCATCGCCGGCGGTCCGCAGCGAGAACAGCATGTGGAACTGCTGCGCGATCTGTGCGACACCATGCTGGGCGGCTCGCTGTGCGCGCTGGGCGGCATGGCACCCTACCCGGTGCTGTCGGCACTGAATCATTACCCCGAAGACTTCGGCGTCAGCGCGTCCCGCGCCGCCGAACCCGCCGCATAAACACGCGCGCACGCAAGGAGACATCCTCATGCTGGAAACCGTCGTCAAGCGCGACCGCGACCTGGGCACCCCGGTGCGCACGTCCGCCCAACTCGTCACCCTGACCATAGACGGCCAGACCATCTCGGTGCCCGAAGGCACGTCGGTGATGCGCGCCGCCGCCGAAGCCGGCATCAACATTCCCAAGCTGTGCGCCACCGACAGCCTGGAGGCCTTCGGTTCATGCCGGCTGTGCCTGGTCGAGATCGAAGGCCGGCGCGGGTATCCGGCCTCGTGCACCACGCCCGCCGAGAACGGCATGGTGGTGCGCACCGAGACGCCCAAGCTGCACGATCTGCGTGTAGGCGTGATGGAGCTGTACATCTCGGATCACCCGCTGGACTGCCTGACCTGCCCGGCCAACGGCGACTGCGAGCTGCAGGACATGGCCGGCGCGGTGGGCCTGCGCAATGTGCGCTACGGCTACGCGGGCGCCAACCACCTGCAGGACGCCACGGACGATTCCAACCCCTACTTCAGCTACGACCCGTCCAAGTGCATCGTCTGCAACCGCTGCGTGCGCGCCTGCGAAGAGACGCAGGGCACTTACGCGCTGACGATCTCGGGCAAGGGCTTCGATTCGCGCGTGGCGGCCAGCCAGAGCCAGTCTTTCCTGGACAGCGAATGCGTGTCCTGCGGCGCCTGCGTGCAGGCCTGCCCCACGTCGACCCTGATGGAAAAGACCGTCATCATGATGGGCCAGTCCGAGCATTCGGTGCTGACCACCTGCGCCTATTGCGGCGTGGGTTGCGGCTTCAAGGCCGAGATGAAGGGCCAGGAAGTGGTGCGCATGGTGCCCTGGAAAGACGGCCAGGCCAACCGCGGGCACTCGTGCGTGAAGGGACGCTTTGCCTGGGGCTATACGACGCACAAAGATCGCGTGCTCAAGCCCATGATCCGCAAGCGCATCACCGATCCCTGGCAGGAGGTCTCGTGGGAGACGGCGATCAGCCACGCGGCGTCCGAATTCCGCCGCATCCAGGACAAGTACGGGCGCGACTCGGTGGGCGGCATCGCCAGCTCGCGCTGCACCAATGAAGAGACCTGGCTGGTGCAGAAGCTGGTGCGCGCCGCGTTCGGCAACAATAACGTCGACACTTGCGCGCGCGTCTGCCATTCGCCCACCGGCTACGGCCTGAAGCAGACCATGGGCGAGTCGGCCGGCACGCAGACCTTCGACTCGGTCATGCACACCGACGTGATGATTCTCATCGGAGCCAACCCCAGCAGCGCCCATCCGGTGTTCGCCTCGCGCATGAAGCGCCGCCTGCGCCAGGGTGCCAAGCTCATCGTGGTCGACCCGCGCCGCATCGAGCTGGTCGACGGAGTGCACGTCAAGGCCGACTACCATCTGCCGCTGCTTCCCGGCACCAATACCGCGCTGCTGTCGGCGATGGCGCACGTGATCGTCACCGAAGGCCTGGTGAACGAAGCCTTCGTGGCCGAGCGCTGCGAAGCCAAGTCTTTCAACGAATGGCGCGAGTTCGTGTCGCGCCCCGAGAATTCGCCCGAAGCGATGGAGCCCATCACCGGCGTGCCGGCGCAAGACATCCGCGGCGCGGCGCGGCTCTACGCCACCGGCGGCAACGGCTCGATCTATTACGGCCTGGGCGTGACCGAGCACAGCCAGGGCTCGACCACTGTCATGGCCATCGCCAACCTGGCCATGGCCACCGGCAACATCGGCCGCGAGGGCGTGGGCGTGAATCCGATGCGCGGCCAGAACAACGTGCAAGGTTCGTGCGACATGGGTTCGTTCCCGCACGAACTGCCCGGCTACCGGCATGTTTCCGACAACAAGGTGCGCGGCGAGTTCGAGGCCGACTGGGGCGTGACACTGCAGTCCGAACCGGGACTGCGCCTGCCCAATATGTTCGACGCGGCGGTGTCGGGCAGCTTCAAGGCGCTGTACTGCCAGGCCGAGGACATCATCCAGTCCGACCCCGACACGCAGCACGTGGCCGCGGCGCTGTCGGCCATGGAATGCGTCGTGGTGCAGGACCTGTTCCTCACCGAGACCGCCAAGTACGCCCACGTCTTCCTGCCCGGCTCGACCTTCCTGGAAAAGGACGGCACCTTCACCAACGCCGAGCGCCGCATCTCGCGCGTGCGCAAGGTGACGGAGCCGCGCAACGGGATGGCCGATTGGGAAGTCACCGTGGCCTTGTCCAACGCCCTGGGCTACCCCATGAACTACCGGCATCCGGGCGAAATCATGGACGAGATTGCTCGGCTTACGCCCACGTTCGCCGGCGTGTCGTTCGAGAAGATCGATCGCCTGGGCAGCCTGCAATGGCCCTGCAACGACGCCGCGCCCGACGGCACGCCCATCATGCACGTCGACGAGTTCGTGCGCGGCAAGGGACGCTTCATGATCACCCGCTATGTGCCCACGGACGAGCGCAGCACCCGCCGTTTCCCGCTGCTGCTCACGACCGGGCGCATCCTGTCGCAGTACAACGTGGGCGCGCAGACGCGGCGCACCGCCAACGTGCTCTGGCATCACGAGGATGTGCTCGAGATCCATCCGCACGACGCCGAGGATCGCGGCGTGAGCGAAGGCGATTGGGTGGACATCTCCAGCCGGGCCGGACAGACGGTGCTGCGCGCCACTCTCACCGAGCGCGTGCAACCGGGCGTGGTGTACACCACCTTCCACTTCCCGCAATCGGGCGCCAACGTCGTCACGACCGACAACGCCGACTGGGCGACCGACTGCCCCGAATACAAGGTGACGGCGGTGCAGGTGACCCGCGTGACGCAGCCTTCGGAATGGCAGCGCCAGTGGACGCGCTTCGAAGACGCGCAGCAGCAGTTGCTGCGCGATCGCATTCGCGAAGAAGCGCCGGTGACCAAATAAGTCCGAAGCGCCATGCTGATCGACATACCCGATCTGGATGAAACCTCCACCCGCGCGGACCATGCGCGGGTGGAGGTCGTTCGCGTGCGCGCCGCACGCCTGGGTGCAGTCGAACAGGAGGACTGCGTGGCCGAGGAAGTTCCGGTCGCGCTGGAATACAACGGCATCAGCCATGCCACCATGCTGGCCACGCCCGCCGATCTGGAAGATTTCGCGCTGGGGTTCTCGCTCACCGAAGGCATCGTCGACGGCGTGTCGGATGTGCGCGGCATGGACCTGCGCCATGAATACGCCGGCATCGTCGTGGCGCTGGAGATTTCCAGCGCCTGTGCGATGCGCCTGCGCGAACGGCGCCGCGCCATGGCCGGGCGCACGGGCTGCGGCCTGTGCGGCGTGGAGACTCTGCCCGAGGTATTGCGCCCCGTGCCGGCGGTGGCCGACGGCCCCGTCGCGCACATCGGCGCAGTGCTGCAGGCCATGCGCGACATGCGCGCGCGCCAGGCCCTGCACGACCTGACCGGCGCTACGCATGCGGCCGGCTGGGCCGACGCGCAAGGTCGCGTTGCCTTGGTGCGCGAGGACGTGGGCCGCCACAACGCACTCGACAAAACTATCGGCGCGCTGGCTCGCGCCGGGCAGGACGCAACGGCAGGCATGATGCTGGTTTCGAGCCGCGCCAGTTTCGAGATGGTGCAAAAGACCGCGGCGGCGGGGGTCGGCATTCTCGCGGCGGTCTCTGCTCCCACGGCCCTGGCGGTGCGCGTCGCGCGGCAAACCAATCTCACGCTGCTCGGCTTTCTGCGCGATGCCGACGCCACGATCTACACTCATCCGCAGCGCATGCTTGCCTGACGACCGGGACCTACTCGTATGGAAATCCGCACACTGATCCGTTCGGCCAATCGCATCGGCGATTTCTTCGAATCCATGCCCGACAAGACCGAAGCCGCCGAGGGTATCGCCAATCACATCCAGAAAAACTGGGAGCCGCGCATGAGGCGCCAGCTGCTGGACTTCCTGGCCGAGCATCCCGAAGGCCGCAGCGGGGAAAATCAGCTGCATCCTTTCGTGACGGAAACGCTGATCAAGCAGCGGCAAAGATTGATGCCGGCCGCTGCGGCTTAATTGCTTTTTTAGGCGAGCGTTGAGTTCTTAACGCGTTCGTCGCGACGAGGATAAGCTACGGTCTCAATCCCATTCATTCCGGGTGCGAGGTCATGAGTATCGTTCACCACATTGCATCGGGTCAGGCCAAGCTGGCAGTGGAAGTCGTCGGTTCCGGCGCGCCTGTAGTCTTGCTGCATGCCGGCGTGTGCGACAGGCGCATGTATCGCGCGCAGCGGGATGGCTTGAGCGCGCATAACAAGATCATTGCCTATGATCGGCGCGGCTTCGGCGAGACGCAGGCCGAGCAGGAAGACTACTCGTCGGTCCAAGACCTGAAAACCGTGATGGATGCCGTGGCGGACGGCCTGCCTGCTTTGCTCGTGGGTTGCTCGCAAGGCGGCGGCGTGGCGCTGGACATGGCGCTCAGGTATCCCTCGTATGTCAGCGCCCTGATCCTCGTCGCGCCCAATGTGCGCGGCGCCCCCAACCCGCGTTATGCGGTCGCCATCGAAGCCTTGGTGGCGCAGCGCGAGTCGGCGCAGAAGGCGGGCGATACGGAGCGCGTCAATGCGCTTCAGGCGCGGATCCTGCTGGATGGGCCGTTGCAGCCCGAAGGACGTGTAGCGGGCGCGGTCCGCAATCTGTTCTTTGACATGAACGGCATCGCGCTACGCCGCGCTCCGATTGGCGCCAATCTCGACGATGAAGACGTGTTCCGTCGAGCAGGCGAAATCGAGATGCCCGCGCTCGTGCTGTGGGGGGAATACGATTTCCCGCATATTCAGGAACGCTCGCGTCATATGGCTGCCGCCATGCCGAACGCCACGGGACATATGCTACCCGGCGCAGCTCATCTGCCGAGCCTGGAACAGCCCGAAGAAACGACGCGGCTGTTCGCGCAATTCATCGAAGGCCTGCGCTAACGCGAATGCGTCGTCTGCGGGCTGGGGATATGCGGATCAAGAGCCCGCGATCATGCCCGCAGCCACCAGCGCATCGGCCATGCCGATGAACCCGGCTACGGAAACCTCTTCGGCGCGCGCGGTCGGCGCGATGTTCAAGGTTTCCCAGGGAATGTGCGCGGTCCAGTCGTCGAGCACCCGGCGCAGCATCTTGCGCCGCTGCGAGAAAGCCCGCGCCACCACTTGCTCGAACGCCGCGTCGCTGCGGGGCCGCGGGCGGTCTGCGCCCAGCGGCGCCATGCGCACCACCGCCGACACGACTTTGGGCGGCGGATCGAAAGCTTCGGGGGGAACGTCGAACAGCTTGGTCATGCGATAGCGCGACTGCAGCATCACCGACAGGCGGCTGTAGTCCGCGCCCCCGGGCTGCGCCACCATGCGGTCTATGACTTCACGCTGCAGCATGAAATGCTGGTCGCGCACCTGATCGGCCGAGGCCATCAGGTGAAAAAGCAGCGGGCTGGAGATGTTGTACGGCAGGTTGCCGACCACGCGAAGGTTCGGGCCGAACGCGGCGAAGTCGACGGTGAGCGCATCGGCCTCGATAACTTCGAGCTGCTCCGGCGGATACTGCTTGCGCAGGCGCGCCGCGAGGTCGCGGTCGATCTCGACCACGGTCAGGCGCGAGAGACGATCGAGCAGCGGCCGGGTCAGCGCGGACAGGCCCGGACCGATCTCGACCACGCGATCGTCGGCGGCGGGCGCCACGGCCCGCACGATACTGTCCACCACGCTCTCGTCGGTCAGAAAATTCTGACCGAAGCGTTTGCGGGCCTGATGCTGGGCCATGGTTTTTTACTGCTGGTAGCGTTGCTTGAGCTCTTCGGCCTTGACCAGGCGGTTGTCGATGAAAGTCTGAGCCTGGACCTGGTCCATATAGTCTTCGAACGCCGGGCCGGCCTGGCGCTCCATCAGGATCTGGCGCGCGCGATTGCGGCGGACCTCGTCCGTGGCGTCGTGCTGACGGCGCGCGATCACTTCGATCAGGTGCCAGCCAAAGGGCGAGACGACGGGTTCGCTGATCTCGCCGGGCTTGAGCTTGTCCATGGCCTGCTCGAAGGCCGGAACGGTCTGGCCCGGGCTGAGCCAGCCCAGATCGCCGCCCTGCGATGCCGTGGAGTCCTGCGAGTACTGGCGGGCCATGTCCTCGAACTTGGCCTGGCCCGAGACGATGCGCTGGCGGATTTCTTCGAGTTTCTGGCGTGCCTCGGCATCGGTCATGACGGCCGACACCTTGATCAGGATGTGGCGCGCGTGCGTTTGCGTGATCTCCACGGTTCCGGCCGCGGCCGACGGGATCGCCTCGAGCTGCTGGACGTTGGGTGCAGGCGCCTGCTGCTGCTGCACCGGCACGGCGACGCGCTCCATCGCGCGGGCCGTGACCTTGACGATATGGAAACCGTTGCCGGCGCGCAGCACGCCGGTGACCTGGCCGGGCATCAGGTTGCGAATGGCGTTCACGAACAGATCAGGCCAGCCTTCCAGCGGGCGCACGCCCAGCTTGCCGCCATGCAGCGCATCGGGGCCGTCGGAATTGGCGGCGGCCAGGCTGGCGAAGTCGGCTCCCTTGCGGATGCGCGCGAGCAGGCTGTCGGCCTTCTGGCGCGCGCGCGCGACCGTCTCGGGCGAAGCCCCCTCGGGAACGTGGACCAGGATTTCCGACAACTCGACCGCTCCGTTGGGCACGATCTTGACTTGAGGCTGGACGCGCGCCTGCGCCGGGACGGGAGCGGCGGCAGCCGGAGCGGGCTTGGGCGCCGCCGCTTCGCTGCGCGCGTACTCCTTCAGGAAGGCGTCGATTTCGCTGTCGGAAATGAAGATCTTGGCATCGACCACGCGCTGTCGCAGCCGGTCGGAAAGAAGTTCGTCGTGAATGGCCTTGCGGTATTCGTCCCAGCTGGTGCCGCTCTTGATGATCTCCGCTTTCATCTGTGCAACCGCAATATGGTTGCGGCTGGCGATCATGGCGATGGCCTGGTCGACCTGCGCGTCGGTCAGCAAGATGCCTTGCCGCTTGGCCTCCTGCGCCATCACGCGATCCATGATGAGCCGGTTCAGCACCTGGCGCTGCATGACATCCATGGGCGGGGCCTGGATCCGTTGCTGCTTCAGGCTGGTCGAAGCCTGCTGCACGGCCGCGTTCAGGTCGCTCATGGTGATGACGTCTTTGCCGACCACGGCGGCGATGCCGTCGGCGAACTGCTCGCCCGCCGGCGCGGCGGGCTTGGCCGCGGCATTCCTGGCCGGTTGCGTCCGGGCCTTGGCATGGTGGCCGGTGGTGGAGTGGGGCGCGGTGTTTTGCGCGTGCGCGGGCGAAGCAGCCAGTGCCATGCACAGGGTCAGCGTCAGGAAGCAGCCGTACCCACGGCTGCGCAGCGGCAATCTACGCATTACTCGTACCTTTCAAAGGAGGTGCCGGGTTGCTGTTCCGGCGTCACGGGTTGGTAGCCCGGGATGTTGCGATTGATCAAACTCATGGGATCGCTGCCCAGCGAGCCCAGGCCCGTGAGTTCGAGCTGGAAGAACAGCGCGGTATTGGCTTGTGAACTCGAGATGGCATAGCGTTGGAACACCACGCGCGCCGACCAGCAGCAGTCGGACTTGTATTCGACGCCGAGCATCGCCTGCGGGAAACGCGAATTGCCGCCGGAAGCCTCCTGGCCCAGAGCATAGTCGATGCGGCCTACGCCGTACCAGTGCTTGCTGAACGGCCATTGCACGCCCAGGCTGATCTGGTTCTGCGGCGTGGGCAAATATTGCTGGTTGACCAGCGCGGTATTCTGGTAGCGGTAGGTCAATGCAATCGTGGTCAGGCGCTGCGGCGACCAGCGCAGGCTGGTGTAGGCCTGCGATACGCGATTGCCGTAGGTGTCGTATTGCACGCCCAGGTCCGTGCTCAGCGTGTCGGTCAGCGCGGCGCTGGCGCCGCCAAGAAGATCGGAGTGCTGGTGCTCGCGCGTCACCTCGCCCGGCAACGCGACCATCTGATCGACGAAATACTGCTGTATGCCGCCCGACAGCGACAGGC
>CALGFL010000359.1 GCA_937881145.1 uncultured Bordetella sp. | reverse complement strand
GTTGATGATCGCTTTCAATCCGGCGCGCTTGGTGGCGAATTTTTCTCGCACCTTGCGCCGCTACCCGCCGTGGTTGTCGAGGTGAAGTTTAGCCAAGTCGACAGCCCCTTAGTTATGGAACGGGAAGCTGAAGGCGGTCAGGAGCGCCTTGGCTTCTTCGTCAGTCTTGGCGGTGGTGGTGATGCTGATGTTCAGCCCACGCAGCGCGTCGATCTTGTCGTATTCGATTTCGGGGAAAATGATCTGCTCTTTCACCCCGATGTTGTAGTTGCCGCGACCGTCGAAGGCACGACCCGAGATACCGCGGAAGTCGCGCACGCGAGGCAGCGCGACCGTAACCAGGCGATCGAGGAATTCGTACATGCGCTGGCCGCGCAGGGTCACCATGCAACCGATCGGATAGTTTTCGCGGATCTTGAAACCGGCGATCGCTTTCTTGGTCTTGGTGATCACGGGCTTCTGGCCGGCGATCTTGGTCAGGTCGGACACGGCGTGCTCGATGACCTTCTTGTCGGCCACGGCTTCGGAAACGCCCATGTTCAGCGTGATCTTGGTGATGCGGGGCACCTCCATGACGCTCTTGTAGCCGAACTGGGTCTTCAGGTCGCCGGCGACCTTGTTCTTGTAAAACTCTTGCAAGCGAGACATGTCTTATCGCCCCTTATGCCTTGACGCCGACGACGGCGCCATTGGAACGGAACACACGCACCTTCTTGCCATCCACTTCCTGGAAGCCGACGCGATCGCCCTTGCCGGTGGCAGGATTGAACAGCGCGATATTGGAAACATGGATGGGCATCGTCTTGTCGACGATGCCACCAGGCTGGTTGGCCATGGGATTGGGCTTGGTGTGCTTCTTGACGACATTGATGCCTTCGACCAGAACGTGGTCGGCATCGATGCGGGACAGCACGGTGCCGCGGCGGCTCTTGTCGCGGCCGGTCAGCACGACGACTTCGTCGCCTTTACGGATCTTGTTCATCGTGGGCTCCTTACAGCACTTCAGGGGCCAGCGACACGATCTTCATGAACTTCTCCGTACGCAGCTCGCGCGTAACGGGTCCGAAGATGCGGGTGCCGATGGGCTCCAGCTTGGCATTGAGCAGCACGGCGGCATTGCCGCCGAAACGGATCAGCGAACCGTCTTTGCGGCGCACGCCCTTGGCGGTGCGAACCACCACGGCGTTGTAGATTTCGCCTTTCTTGACGCGGCCACGGGGGGCGGCGTCCTTGACGCTGACTTTGATGACGTCGCCGATGCCGGCATAACGGCGCTTGGAACCGCCGAGCACCTTGATGCACATCACAGAGCGTGCACCCGTGTTGTCGGCCACGTCCAGCGTGGTCTGCATTTGGATCATGATTTTTCCTGTTCCAACTTAGCTGAACTGCACAAAACCGCTTCATTTAAAAAGCGGGCTTGCTCATTCCAGCCAGTTTTGGTCCCGTAGGGCCCCTGGCGCGATTTTCACCGCCCCAGCAACCCGGGTTGAAATCTTGCGGAATTTCCCGTGTTTTCAAGCTGTTGGCGCAATCACTCGCACCGGCGCCAGCTTTCTCACACACCCTTTTCCCAACTTTTTGGGGAAAGAGCTAAGCATTCTAGCGCGCCTTTCAGGGTTTACGCAAGTACTTTCTTGCCATGTGGTTTAGACTGGTAGGTGCCCGGCCGCGAACACGCGACTTTGCGGTGTTCGCCCCCCATTTTTTGGAGCCCGATCGCATCATGTACGAATCCCTAGCCCTCTATATCAACGGCGAATTCATCGGCGGCGACGGCCGCAAGACCGAAGACGTCGTCAATCCCGCCACCCAGGAAGTCCTGGGCCAGCTGCCCCACGCCACCCAGGCCGACCTGGACCACGCCCTGGAATCGGCCCAGCGCGCCTTCGAATCCTGGAAGCGCTCCTCGCCCATGGACCGCTCGGCCATCCTGCGCAAGGTCGCCGAACTGGCCCGCGCCAATGCCAAGGAGATCGGCCGCAACATGACCCTGGACCAGGGCAAGCCGCTGGCCGAGTCCGTCGGCGAAATCGTGTCCTGCTCCGAGCACCTGGACTGGGCCGCCGAAGAATGCCGTCGCCTCTACGGCCGCGTGATCCCGCCGCGCAACCCCGACGCGCGCCAGATCGTCGTGCGCGAGCCGGTCGGCGTCTGCGCCGCCTTCACGCCCTGGAACTTCCCCTACAACCAGGCTATCCGCAAGGTCGCCGCCGCGATCGCCTCGGGCTGCACCATTGTCCTCAAGGGCCCGGAAGACTCGCCCAGCGCCATCATGGCGATCGCCCGAATGTTCCACGAAGCCGGCCTGCCCAAGGGCTGCCTGAACATCGTCTGGGGCAAACCGGCGGAAGTCTCGGATTACCTGATCCGCTCGCCCATCGTGCGCAAGGTCAGCTTCACCGGCTCCGTGCCGGTCGGCAAGCAGCTGGCGGCGCTGGCCGGCCAGTACATGAAGCGCGGCACCTGGGAACTGGGCGGCCACTCGCCCGTGATGGTGTTCGACGACGCGGACATCGACCGCGCCGCCACCATGCTGGCCAAGTTCAAAGTCCGCAACGCCGGCCAGGTCTGCGTGTCGCCCACCCGCTTCTATGTGCAAAAGGGCGCCTACGACAAATTCCTGGCCAAGTTCACCGACGTGCTCAAGGGCATCAAGGTGGGCGACGGCCTGCAAGCCGGCACCGACATGGGCCCGCTGGCGCACGAGCGCCGCGTTCCGGCCATCGAGCGCTTCGTCGAAGACTCGGTCAAGCGCGGCGGCAAGGTCGTGCTGGGCGGCGACGCGCCCAAGGGCAAGGGCTTCTTCTTCAACCCGACCGTAATCACCGACCTGCCCGACGACGCGATGCTGATGACCGAAGAGCCCTTCGGCCCGATCGCGCCGGTGGTGCCCTTCACCGATATGGAAGAAGTGCTCAAGCGCGCCAACAGCCTGCCTTTCGGCCTGTCGTCCTATGTGTTCACCAACTCGCTGCAGACGGCCACCAAGGTGTCCAACGGCATCGAGGCCGGCATGGTCAACATCAACCACTTCGGCAGCGCGCTGGCCGAAACGCCCTTCGGCGGCGTGAAGGACAGCGGCATCGGCAGCGAAGGCGGCACCGAGATGTTCGACGGTTACCTGGTGACCAAGTTCATCACGCACATCTGAGCGTGCGCCGCATCGGACTGGCGACCGTCAGTCCGATGCGCGGTCGGCGCGGAAGGCCCGCGCCGAAGCGCCGAACCGGCGCTTGAACAGACGGCTGAAATGCGAGGGGTGAACGAACCCCGCCTGGTAGGCCAGTTCCGCGATGCCGCGGTGCGCGTGGCGCGGACTGGCAAGCAGGTCGCGACAATACAAGAGGCGCTGCTCGTAGAGATACGCCTCCACCCCCACACCCTGAAAGATCCGATGCAGGTAGCTCGGCGAAATGCCGCAGGCCTGGGCAATGGCTTCGGGCCGCAGATTCGGATCGCCCAGGTGGCGCTTGATGTAGGACTCGATGCGCTCGCGATGGGCCAGCGTGACGCTGCTGTCGGCCTCCGAGGCCTGGGCCCGGCCGGGTTCGACCAGGAACAGCACGATCAGGTCGATCAGGCGCTCGCCCAGTTCGGCCACTTCGGCGTCGGACCAGTCTCCCAGGCCCTTGAATAGCTGCTCCAGGTATTGCGCCAGCATGGCTCCGCGCGGCGACCCGTCGCCGATGAGCAGCTTGTAGAAGGGTTCGATGCGCGCGTGGCGCCGCTCCAACGCTTCACGGGGAAACGAGACGCTCAGGCTGCGGTAGCCCTGCGCGCCCTGCGCCGCGGCGCGGTAGGGCGCGCTCTGGTTCATCAGATAGACGCAGCCGGGCTCGACCTGGAACTGCCGCCCCGAGCGGGAAACCTCCAGGGGTCCGGTCAACGGCAGGCCAAAGGTGTAGAACTCCTGCGACAGCCGCGCCACATTGTGCGAGGTGCGCTCGATCTGCTGGCCCTGGTAGTGCAGGTCGTTGAACTGGAACCCCGCGCGGCGCACGTACTGCACGCTGCCGGCGAACGCGTCGGCCGACGAGCCGCGGTGCACCTCGAACGGCCCGAACGCGTCGCTCAGCGTCTGGCGCCACTGCTCGTAGCCTTGCGGCCCGCCATCCCGCGCGCCGCCCAGGGCCTGATGCCCGGAACCCCTTGCTGTCATGGCGATGTCTCCTGGGGAACTGCGCCACCCGGATTTTTACCCAGGCTCTACATTCTGTTGACTCAGTCCGCACCTGGCGTGGGTATGTGTTGCGCGCGGATTTTCCGCGCGCCTATAGTCGGACGAAACGCTGACAACTATAACGCCGGGCGCAGACCCAGGTACGGGGAAGGAGACCATGCGCGACGATTCCACCTTCGCAACAGCGGCGGCCTGTGCAGAGCCGGTTTCCCGCTATGTCGACTGCCTGGGCCGGGAGCTGCACTGTGTCGAGTGGGGTTCGGCCTGGGCGCCTCCCGTCGTCCTTTGGCACGGCCTGGCTCGCACCGGGCGCGACTTCGACGATCTGGCGCGGGTATTGGCCGCGCGCTATCGCGTCATTTGCCCCGATACGATCGGCCGCGGCCTGTCGCAATGGAGCCCCGACCCCGTCGCGGACTATCGCCTGGACACCTATGCCCGCCTGGCCGCCGCCCTGGCCGATGCGCTGGACCTCGCGCAACTGCGCTGGGTCGGCACTTCCATGGGAGGCGCCATCGGGCTGGTCGCCGCCGCCACCACGCTGCGCGGCCGGATCTCGCACCTGGCGCTCAACGATATCGGCCCCGAGCTGCCCGCAGCCGCCGTGGAGCGCATCGTCACCTATGTGGGCAACCCGCCCGTCTTCGATACCGTGACCGAGCTGGAAGCCTGGATGCGACAGGCCTATCGCCCCTACGGCTGGCAGAGCGACGCGCAGTGGCGGCGCATGACGGAAACCTCGACGCGCCGCCTGCCCGACGGCCGCGTCACACTGCACTACGACCCGGCTATCGCCGGCCAGTTCCGCCATCACCCGCGCGACTACGACCGTTGGGAAGAATACGACTCGCTGCGGCTGCCGGTGCTGCTGCTGCGCGGCGCGCAGTCCGACCTGCTGCCCGAAGCCGTGGCCGCCGCGATGACGCAGCGCGGCCCGCGCGCGGCGCGCGTCGACTTCGATGACTGCGGCCACGCGCCGGCCTTGAACGTTCCCCCTCAGATCAACGCCGTGGCCGATTTCCTGGCTCGACCCGGCGAACTTTGAAAAGCGCCACGAAGGAGACACACATGAAACGATTGCTGCTGGCCGCCCTGGCCACCTTTGCGTTGCAGGCCCCGGCCTGGGCGGGCGACTTCATCATCGCCCATGTCTATGACAAGACCGGCCCGCTCGAAGCCTATGCCAAGCAGACCCAGACCGGCCTGATGATGGGCCTGGAATACGCGACCCACGGCACGATGGAAATCGACGGCCGCAAGATCCGCGTGATCGAGAAGGACGACCAGGGCAAGCCCGACGTGGGCCGCGCGCAGCTGGCCTCGGCCTATGCCGACGACCATGCCGATATCGCCGTGGGTCCGACCTCGTCCGGCGTGGCGCTGGCCATGCTGCCCATCGCCGAGGAATACCAGAAAGTGCTGCTGGTCGAGCCCGCGGTCGCCGATTCGATCACCGGCGCCAAGTGGAACCGCTATATCTTCCGCACCGCCCGCAACTCCTCGCAGGACGCCATCGCCAACGCCACGGTCTTCGACAAGGAAGGCACGTCCATCGCCATGCTGGCGCAGGACTACGCCTTCGGCCGCGACGGCGTGAAGGCGTTCAAGAGCGCGCTCAAGCATGCCAAGATCGTCCACGAAGAATACCTGCCGGTGAACACCACCGACTTCACCGCCGGCGCGCAGCGCCTCTTCGATTCGCTCAAGGACAAGCCCGGCCGCAAGATCATTTTCATCCTGTGGGCCGGCGCGGGCAATCCGTTCAAGATCGCCGATCTCGATCCCAAGCGCTACGGCATCGAACTGGCCACCGGCGGCAATATCCTGCCGGCCACCGCGTCGTGGAAGTCGCTGCCCGGCATGGAAGGCGCCACGTATTACTACTACGGCATGCCCAAGAACCCCATCAACGACTGGCTGGTGGCCGAGCACGAGAAGCGCTACGGCCAGCCGCCCGACTTCTTCACCTGCGGCGGCATGTCGGCGGCGCTGGCCATCGTTCAAGCGCTGAAAAAGACGAACGGCAAGTCCGACACCGAGACGCTGATCAAGGCCATGGAAGGCATGAGCTTCGAGACGCCCAAGGGCAAGATGACTTTCCGCCCGCAGGACCACCAGGCCATGCAGAGCATGTATCACTTCCGCATCAAGAACAATCCGTCGCTGTCCTGGGCCGAGCAGGATCTGGTCAGCGTGATCACCCCTGACCAGATGGACGTGCCCATCCTCAACAAACACTGATTGCAACGTGCTGGAAACCCGCGATCTCACCATTCGTTTCGGCGGCCATACGGCCGTGGACCGGGTCAGCTGCCGGTATGAGTCCGGCACGCTGACCGCGTTGGTCGGTCCCAACGGCGCCGGCAAGACGACGTACTTCAATCTGATCTCGGGACAGTTGCGCGCCGACACGGGCAGTGTTCATCTGGACGGACGCGATCTCACTTCGCTGGGCGCCTCGGCCCGCATGCACGCCGGGCTGGGCCGCGCCTTCCAGCTCACGCAGCTGTTTCCCCGCTTGAGCGTGCACGAGAACATACGCCTGGCCCTGCAGTCGCGCGCGCAGGGGGCGAGCTGGCGCCACATCCGCCTGTGGCGCGTCTGGGACACGGATCGGGCGCTGCTCGAGCAGGCCGATGCCCTGCTCGAGCGCGCGCTGCTTGCGGACCGCCGCGACCAGCCTGCCGCCAGCCTGCCGCACGGCGACCAGCGCAAGCTGGAGATCGCCATGCTGATGGCCCTGTCGCCGCGCGTTTACATGCTGGACGAGCCCACGGCGGGCATGAGCGTGGACGATATGCCCGTCATGCTCGACCTGATCCGCCAGCTCAAGCGCGACAGCGGCAAGATCATCCTGCTCGTCGAACACAAGATGGACGTGGTGCGCGAGCTGGCCGACCGCATCGTGGTCCTGCACAACGGTCGGCTCATGGCCGACGGCGAGCCGTCCGAAGTGATCGCCTCCGACATCGTGCAGCAGGCCTACCTGGGGACGGCGCGCAGCGCCAAGGGGCACCAGTGAGTAATTCGGCCATGCCCCCTCTTCTCGAACTGCGCGGCGTGCACACGCACATCGGCGCGTACCACATCCTGCACGGCGTCGACCTGATCGTGCCGCAAGGGCAGGTCACCATGCTGCTGGGCCGCAACGGCGCCGGCAAGACCACGACTCTGCGCACCATCATGGGCCTGTGGCGCATAT
>CALGFL010000358.1 GCA_937881145.1 uncultured Bordetella sp. | reverse complement strand
ATACACTGCATCCCAAGATCCACGGCGGCCTGCTGGCCCGCCGTGACAGCGAAGAGCACCTCAAGACAATCGCCGAACACGGCATCGACACCATCGACCTGCTGGTGGTCAACCTCTATCCCTTCCGCGAAACCATCATCAAGCCGGACTGCACCTTCGCCGACGCCGTCGAGAACATCGACATCGGCGGCCCGGCCATGCTGCGCGCCGCAGCCAAGAACCACGGCACCGAAATCGGCGGCGTCACGGTGGTGATCGACCCGTGCGACTACGCCCGCGTGCTCGACGAGATCGACGAGAACGACGGCACCTCCTACTCGCTGCGCCTGGAGCTGGCCGGCAAGGTCTACGCCCACACGGCCTCCTACGACGGCGCCATCGCCGCCTACCTAAGCAGCCTGAAAGACTCGACGCCCGAGCAGAACGCCGCGCCCGAGCGCACCGAATATCCGGGCGTGCTGACCCTGCAGATCCAGCGCGAGCAGACCCTGCGCTACGGCGAGAACCCGCACCAGACCGCGGCCTTCTACGTCGACCCGCAGCGCCCCGTGGGCTTGCTGGCCGGCTATGCGCAGCTGCAAGGCAAAGAGCTCTCGTACAACAACATCGCCGATGCCGACGCCGCGTGGGAATGCGTGCGCAGCTTTCAGCTTCCGGCCTGCGTCATCGTCAAGCACGCCAACCCCTGCGGCGTGGCCGTGGCGGCCGACGCGTTCAGCGCGTATCGCCAGGCCTTCAAGACCGACCCCACTTCGGCCTTCGGCGGCATCATTGCCTTTAACCGCAAGGTCGACCTGGCCACGGCGCAAGCCGTAAGCAAGCAGTTCATGGAAGTGCTGCTGGCCCCCGGCTACGACGACGACGCGCTGGCGCTCCTGGCCGCCAAGAAGAACGTGCGCGTGCTGACCCTGCCCCTGGGCGACGGCCAGAACGCCTACGACGTCAAGCGCGTGGGCGGCGGCTGGCTGGTGCAGACGCCCGATTTCTACGACCCCCCGTTCGCCCACTTCAAGGTCGTCACCTCGCGCAAGCCCACCGAGAACGAGATGAACAATCTGCTGTTCGCGTGGAAGGTGGCCAAGTTCGTCAAGTCCAACGCCATCGTCTTCGCCGGCAACGGCCTCACGCTGGGCGTGGGCGCGGGCCAGATGAGCCGCATCGACTCGGCGCGCATCGCCTCGATCAAGGCCGCCAACGCGGGCCTGTCGCTCAAGGGTTCGGCCGCCGCGTCGGACGCCTTCTTCCCCTTTCGCGACGGCCTGGACGTGATCGTGGACGCGGGCGCGACCTGCGTGATCCAGCCCGGCGGCAGCGTGCGCGACGACGAAGTGATCGCGGCGGCCGAAGAACGCGGCATCGCCATGGTGCTCGCGGGCACCCGTCACTTCCGCCACTAAGCCGGCCGGCTGCCGACTTCGATGCCCCGCGGCCCGACACGCGCATGAGGGTGCTCGGCATCGATCCCGGCCTGCGCCGCACCGGCTTCGGCGTCATCGACACCGAGGGCATGCGGCTGCGCTATGTGGCCAGCGGGACCATCGTGGTCCCGTCCGAACTGCCGCTGCCCGAGCGGCTCAAAGTGATCCTGGACAATCTGCGCGAGGTCGCCCGCGAGACGCAGCCGGACGTGGCCGCGCTCGAAATCGTTTTTCTGAACACCAATCCGGCCTCGACCTTGCTGCTGGGCCAGGCGCGCGGCGCGGCCCTGTGTGCACTGGCCGACAGCCATCTCGACGTGCACGAATACACCGCCTTGCAGATCAAGAAAGCCGTGGTCGGCACCGGCCGCGCGGCCAAGGAACAAGTGCAGATGATGGTGCAGCGCCTGCTGTCCTTGAACGGCACGCCCGCGCCCGACTCGGCGGACGCCCTGGCCTGCGCCATCTGCCACGCGCACGTCGCGCCGCTGCAGCAGCGCTTGACACAGGCCCAGGGCTCGCCCAGTTCGCGGGCGCGCGTGCGGGCCGGACGCCTGCGCGGCTAGGCGCGCAACCGAATCAGCCGGGTCGGCGTAGAATCTCGCCGCATGATCGGACGCATAACCGGAACCCTGCTCGAAAAGACCCCGCCCACTGTCTGCGTGGACGTGGGCGGCGTGGGCTATGAAATCGACGTGCCCATGAGCACGCTCTATACCTTGCCCGAGAACGGCGCGAAGGTGACGCTCTACACCCATCTGGTGGTGCGCGAGGACGCGCATCTGCTGTTCGGCTTCGCCAGCGCCAGCGAGCGCGGCGTTTTCCGGCAGCTGATCAAGGTCACCGGCATCGGCGCGCGCATCGCGCTGGCGGTGCTGTCGGGCATGTCGGTGGCCGAGCTGGCCCAGGCCGTCACGCTGCAGGAATCCGGGCGGCTCACGCGCGTGCCCGGCATCGGCAAGAAGACCGCCGAGCGCCTGCTGCTGGAGCTGCGCGGCAAGCTGGGCGCCGACATCGGCGCCGTCGCCCATGCCTTGCCCGACAACCAGACCGACATTCTCAACGCCCTGCTGGCCCTGGGCTATTCCGACAAGGAATCCGCCGCCGCGCTCAAGCAGCTGCCCGAAGGCGCGGGCGTGTCCGACGGAATCAAGCTGGCGCTCAAGGCGCTGGCGCGCTGACCGAGGGCCGCGCGGCGGCGAGTCTGCCGCCGCGGATCAGCCCTGCCCTGTCACGCTACTGCGCCGTCACGCTGTCATATTTGAACGAGGTGATGCCGTTGAGCGTGGTCAGCTTCGTCACCAGCGCGACGCCGTACTGGCGCAGCCAGACGAAGTCCGACTGTGCGGATTTCGCGCCGCTGCCGTTGATGTCGTCGCAGGTCAGATCGATGGCCTGCCCGGTCAACCCCGGGGCGATCTTTCCCGCGTCGTGGAACGTGCCGGACATGCAGCGCCGCTCGAGCTTGAGCGAGGGCCGCAGCGGATCGCCATAGCCGTAGTTCGCGACATAGTCGTAGGTCGTGTGCTCCTGCATGTTCGCCATGCTTTTCCAGGTCGATACGCTGCGCACGGACATGATGGGCGCGGCCAGGTTGCGGGCAGGCAACCCGCGCTGCACGGACAGCATGGCCACGCCGCGATACGACGACCAATAGTCGATCAGCAGCGGCAGGCCGTCCACGCTGCGGCGCTCGATCGCGCGCACCATGCCGTCGTTGCCGTCGTTGATCAGGGTGTGCTCGAAGACGATGTGGCGATGCGAAGCGGGCGCATTGGTGTCGGACACCAGGACTTCGCCCTTGGCCGTCAGGCGCTTGAAGCCCAGCGGCTCGGTCCCCGGCGCGGCCAGCGACGCCCTCGCCGCGGGCGAGAGCATGTTGAGACTGAAATAGCGCACCGAATAGCCTTCGCTGTCATCCAGCATGGGCTTGAGCGAGGTGGGCCCCATGCAACCGGCCAGCCCCAGCACCGCCACGCCGGCCCCTGCGGCGTATCGCAAGCGTTTCATGCTTCGTATCCCCTTGGTTTTATGATTTGGAATCAGCCGGCCAGCAGTTTGCCATAGGCGGCAAGGTCGACGTTGCCGCCGCTCAGCACCACGCCTACCCGCGCGCCTGCAGGCAGGGACACGACCTTCTGCAGCACCGCGGCGGCGGCCAGGCAGCCGGTGGGCTCGACCACCATCTTCATGCGCTCGGCGAAGAATTTCATGGTCTGCACCAGCTGCGCGTCGCTGACCGTGACGATGTCGGTGACCCGTTGCTTGATGATGGGAAACGTGATGTCGCCCAGATACGGCGTCGCCGCGCCGTCGGCAAGCGTCTTGGGCGTGTCGATACGCACCACCTCGCCTTTGCGCAGCGACTGCTGCCCGTCGTTGCCCGCCTCGGGTTCGACGCCGTAGACCTTGCACGCCGGGCTCAAGGCGCCCGCCGACAACAGCGAGCCCGACAGCAGGCCGCCGCCGCCCAGCGGGGTGAGCAGATAATCCAGCTGGCCGACTTCCTCGATCAATTCCTTGGCGGCCGTACCCTGCCCGGCGATCACGTCATCGTGGTCGTAGGGCGGGATCAGCACGGCGCCGGTCTTCTCCTGCAGCGCGCGGGCCACGGCTGCGCGGTCTTCCTTGTAGCGGTCGTAGGTCACGACCTTGCCGCCGTAGCCCTCGGTGGCCGCGCGCTTGGCCGCCGGGGCGTCCAGCGGCATGACGATCGTGGCCGACACGCCCAGCAGCTTGGCAGCCAGGGCGATGGCCTGGGCATGGTTACCCGACGAGAAGGTCAGCACGCCGGCCTGCTTCTGCGCGGGCGTGAGCTTGGAAATGGCGTTGTAGCCGCCGCGGAACTTGAAGGCCCCCATGCGCTGGAAGTTCTCGCACTTGAAGAACACACGCGCCCCCACCAGGGCATCGGCCGTCGATGAAGTCAGCACCGGCGTGCAGTGCGCCACGCCCGCGATACGTGCGGCGGCGGCTTCGACATCGGCATAGGTAGGCAGTACGGGGGACGACATGAGAGGCTCCTCGAAAATGGCGCGTAAGCAATTTTCGAGTCTAACTGATTACCCCGTATTTACCGCCCCGCGTTTATGGCTTCACGCCTTGCCGGATACGCGTCGGCAGTGATCGAATGCGGCCTCGATGAGGTTGTCGCTGGCTTGCGGCGTGCGAAAGGCCGAGTGCGCCGACAGGGTCACGTTGTCGAGTTCGTAAAGCGGATGGCCGGCCGTCATGGGCTCGACGGCGTACACATCCAGGCCCGCGTGGCGCATCTTGCCGCTCTTGAGCGCGTCGATCATGGCGGCCTCGTCGACGATGGCGCCGCGCGCCGTGTTGACCAGGATGACGCCGTCGCGCATTTGCGCAATGCGCCGGGCCGAGATCAGGCCGCGCGTCTGGTCGTCGAGCAGCAGGTGCAGCGACACCACATGGCTTTGCGCCAGCAATTCGTCCAGCTCGACGAAGGTCACGCCGGGATGCGACTTCTTGCTGCGATTCCAGGCCAGGACCCGCATGCCCGCGCCTTGCGCCAGCCGCGCCATTTCGGCCGCGATACCGCCGAAGCCCACCAGCCCCACCGTTTTTCCGGTGAGCTGCACCGCGTCGGTGCGCAGCCAGTTGCCCGCGCGCATGCCCCGGTCCATCTTGGTGAAGCCGCGGGCCGCGGCCCACATCAGGGCAAAGGCGCATTCGGCCACGGCGACGTCGCCGTAGCCCTTGATGATGTGCACCTGGACGCCGATCTGCGCCAGCTCTTGCGGGCTCATGTAGGACTGCGGCCCCGTGCCCAGGAACACCACGTGCTTGAGGTTCTTGCAGCGCCGGGCGATGTCGGTAGGCAGACGAGTGTGGTCGATGATGGCGATCTGGGCATCGCCGAGCGCCGCCGGGATCTGCTCGGGCGTGATGTCCGGCTGGCGGTTGATGGTCAGATCCGGATCGCCGGGGCGATGCAGGCGCTCGGCCACGGCCGACAGGGTCGGGTTCGCATCGATGAATACCACTTTCATGCGCGGTTCCTGGGACGGGGGAGTGGAAAGTCGCGGACAGCATCGCCGACAAAGTCCAAGCGCGCAAGGGTGCGGTACGATGCGCCATGGCCATCCAGAACGACTCGCTCTCTTCGCTGCCCGAACCGGCGCGCCTGGTCGCGCCGCAGCCCGTTTCGCCCAACGAGGAATCCATCGAACGGGCGCTGCGACCGAAGGCGCTTCAGGAATACGTCGGCCAGTCCCGCGCGCGCGAGCAACTGGAGATCTTCATCGCCGCGGCCCGCCGGCGCAGCGAGTGGCTCGATCATGTGCTGCTCTTCGGCCCGCCC
>CALGFL010000357.1 GCA_937881145.1 uncultured Bordetella sp. | reverse complement strand
TCTACTCAGTTTCCGCCTACCCCGCCGGGCTTCTCTCCGACCGCGTCGACCGCCGGATTCTTCTCGCCCTGGCACTGGTACTCCTGATCGCGGCCGACCTGGTGCTGGGCGCAGGCGCATCGATCGTCCCGGTGCTCATCGGCGTCGCCTTGTGGGGCCTGCATATGGGCCTGACTCAAGGCATTCTTGCCGCGATGGTCGCCGAAACCGCGCCGCAGGCACTGCGCGGCAACGCCTTCGGTCTCTTCAACCTCTTTAGCGGCGTCGGCATGCTGTTCGCCAGCGTGATCGCCGGCTGGCTATGGGACAGCCACGGCGCGCCGGCCACCTTTTATGCCGGTGCCGCCCTGGCCGTCATCCCGCTCGCCATGTGCCGCTTCGCGCCTCGCCTGGCAAAACAAAATCACTGACACTCCCCTCCCACGGAAAGCGTTTCATGCAAGCAATCGAAGCCATCAACCGAGCCCTTTTTCTCGCGCTCAACGCCACGCCCGAAACGCCGCATGGCCTCGTCGCGGCGGCCATACTCATCGCCAACGACGCGATCCTGCTCGCTCCGACCGCGCTGGTCTGCCTGTGGCTGACGGGTGGCGACGAGCGGCGCGAGCTGGCCCTGCGTGCCTGCGCCGTGGGCTTTCTGGCCTTGGGCATCAACCAGTTGATCGGACTGGCCTGGTATCACCCGCGCCCTTTTGCAATAGGACTGGGCCACACCTTTCTCCCGCACGCGCCCGATTCGTCGTTCCCGAGCGATCACGCCACGCTGCTTTCGGCGCTCTCGTTCACGTTCTTCCAAGGCGGCAAGCGGCAACTGGGCCTGTTCATGCTCGTCGTCGATCTTGCCGTCGCCTGGGCCCGTGTCTTCATCGGCGTGCATTTTCCGTTCGACATGCTCGGCGCGGCGCTCGTCGCGGGGCTCGCTTGCCTGCTGGTAAAGCCGCTCTGGATGATGAGCGGCCCGTTCGTCACCAAGACATCGATCGCGCTGTATCGAAAGCTGCTGGCTTTGCCGATCGGGCGGGGGTGGCTGCGGCGCTGAGCACGCCCGCGGCTCAGGCGGCCCCCATAAACGCCAATGCGGCCAGCGCAACGAGCAAGGTCGGCAGCATGGTCGCAACACCCAGTTTGAGAAACGCGAACGCCCCGACCTCGACCCCTTCCCGCCGCAACGCCGCGAGCCAGAGTATCGTGGCCAGCGATCCGGTCACCGACAGGTTGGGCCCCAGATCGATGCCCACCAGGACCGCATTCAACACCTGGGCCGGCGCATGCGCCGCGGCAACCGTATTGCCCGCGATCAGGCCGGCCGGCAGGTTGTTGATCAGATTGCTGGCCAGCGCGACCGATACCCCCGACGCAAAGCCCGCATGCGGCACCGAGTGCGCCGACAGCGCGCTCAGGGCGTGGGCCAGACTATCTATGACCCCCGTGCGCGCGAGACCTTCGACCAGCACGAACAGGCCGGCGACCAGCGGCAGCACGGACCACGAAATCTCCGCGAGATAATGCCAAAGGAGCTGCCGCTTCTGTAAGCAGATGCCCAGAAAGACCGCGATGCCCGCCGCAAAGGTCGGCCATCCCAGGGACACTCCCAGCGCCGAAGCGGTCAGCATCACGATGGCCATCAGGGCGATGCCCCACCCTGTCGCCTTGCCCGCGGCGGAAAGCACGGGAATTTCCGCCTCTTTTTCGATCTGCTGAGCCAGCGCTTCTCGCTGCAGAACGCGCAGGATGAAATAAGTCATGATGATGGCCAGCGCCGAGGGCAGCAGAAAACGCGCAAGCCACTGGCCCAAAGTCGGCATGTGCTCGCCGAAGATGACCAGATTCGCAGGATTGGAAATCGGCAGCACGAAACTTGCCGCGTTCGCGACGAACGCGCAGGCATACAGGTACGGCAAGGGCTGCCTGGCCTTGACCGTGCGCACCACGGCCAGCACGGCCGGCGTCAGCACCACGGCCGTCGCGTCGTTGGACATCGTGATGGTCACCATGACGCCGACGCAGTAAAGCAGAAAGAACAGGCGAACCGCCGAGCCGTCCGCCCTGCGGGCCGCGAGCACGGCCATGTAATCGAACAACCCTTCCTTGCGCGCAAGCTCCGAGGCCAGCATCATGCCGGCAAGAAACAGATAGACATCCGTGCCCTTGCCCACGGCGTGCAGCGCCTGCGTCCACGGCAGCTCGCCCAGGACGCAAAGCAGCAGCGCGCCGAGCACGGCCCAGACGGCTTCCGGCAGCCGGAACGGCCGCGCGATGACACCCAGAGCAGCAAGCGCTGCGATAGCCCAGACGGGAAGTGCGGAGTTCAAGACGGCGTTCATTCGGTGATGTCGTGGGCCTGCGCGGTTGAGGGCATGTCGGCGAGCGGCATCCGGATCTCGACACGCAATCCGGTTTGCTTGGCCTCGTCGGAGAATCCAAGCTGCACGTTCGCACCGATGCGGTCGACGATCGCCTTGACGATCGCCAGGCCCAGGCCCGAGCCGGGCTGCTCGCTGCCGAGCGTGCGATAGAACGAGTCGAATACCCGCTCGCGTTCGGTCGGCGCGATGCCCGGTCCCGTGTCCTGGATTCGCAGCACGGCGCCTTCTTGCGATACGTGCACCGACAGATCGACCCGGCCGCCTTCGGGCGTGTAGCGGATGGCATTGTCGACCAGATTTCTGACCAGGGCGATCATATCCAATTCGCTGCTCGGCACCTGGGCGTCCTGCGTGCCCTCGACACCGACGTCGATGCCCTTGGCTTGCGCCAGCGGCATGAGGTCTTCCAGCACGCGGCGATAGATGCCCTGGACGGATATCGGCGCCGCCGGCGCCGCAGCCGACTGCGCCCGGGCCAGGCTCAATAGCTGATCCAGCAGCTTTCTGCCGCGCTCTATCCCCAGGCGCAGCTCCGCAAGCCGTTCATGCGCCGGGTCGGACATTTCGGCATCGGCCAGCCGTTCCGCCTGCAGCGACAGCGCCGTCAGCGGCGAGCGCAGTTCGTGCGCCGCGTCCGCGACGAAGCGGCGCTGGGCTTGCATGGACCGGGACACGCGGGCGAGCAGGCGGTTGATCGCAACCACGAAAGGACGTATTTCGCCGGGCACCCGGCCATCTTCGACGGGATGAAGTTCCTGATCCGAGCGTCGGTCGATTTCCAGCGACAGCGCCACGATGGGCCTGAACATCTTGCGCACCATATCGGCGACGATCCACAGCAGCACCGGCACCAGGATCAGGAACGGCGTCACGGTGCGCAGCGCACTGTCGCGGGCGATTTCGTCGCGAAACGCAGACTCCTGGGCGACCGCGATCCGCTCGCCCGCCGAGGTGGTTTTGACCAATACGCGAAACATCTCGTCGCCGACCCGCAGGGTTTGCAAGCCGTCGGGCAGCGTGGGCGGCAAGGCGAGAGGTCCGCCGGCATCCACGTCCGCGGACGAAGGCTGGCCCGCCCCCAGCCGCTGGACAATCACGCGCGACTCTTCATTGCCGTCCTGCAGGCGGACCACGGGAGACGAGAGCGGCCCGTCCTCGAGTTGCGCCACCTGGCGCAGGACGTCGTCCTGCAGCTCGTGGGCTTCATCGAGGGCGGATAGGAACGAAAAGAGGCCCGCCACGACGGCTACGACAAGAATGGCCAGGAACAGCGCAAGAGACAGCTTGCGCTGGAGCGAGGCGTTCAAGCGCCTGGCGTAACCATCCATCCCACGCCCCTGACGTTCTTGATGATCTCGCTGCCCAGCTTGCGCCGCAGCGCATGGATCAGATATTCGACAGCATTGCTCTCGACCTCTTCGCCCCAGCCGTAGATGCGGTCTTCCAGCTCGCCGCGGGACAGAATGGCGCCGGGCCGCACCAGCAAGGCATGCAGCAGCGAAAACTCGCGGCCGCTCAATTGCATGGGAGCGCGGCCCTGCACGCTGGCCTCTTTCGTGGCCGGATCGAGCGACACCACCCCGTTGCCGAGCGTGGGCGCCGCATTGCCGCCCTTGCGACGCAGCACGGCCCGCATCCGCGCCAGCAATTCCGCCATCTCGAAGGGCTTGAGCACATAATCGTCGGCGCCGCCGTCCAGGCCGCGCAAGCGATCGTCGAGATCGTCGCGCGCGGTAATGATGAGCAGAGGAACCGGATTGTCCCGGGCGCGAATGCTGGCCAGTACCTCGTGGCCACCCTTGCCGGGCAGGCCCAGGTCGAGCAGCACCACGTCGTAGTGCTGACTGCCCAGCGTGGCGAGCGCGGTTTGTCCGTCCTTCACCCAGTCCGCCGCGTGGGACGCATCCCGCAACGCGCCCTGGATCGCCGCGCCGATCATCGGATCGTCCTCGACCAGCAATACCCGCATTCGTCCTTTTCTCCGGTTGTGCCGCTCAGTGCGCCTGCCTGGCCGCCTGCTGCTTGAACATCAGGGCCGCGACAACCATGAAGGCCAGCAGCGCGGCGGAGGCCGCGTAGCGGCTCAGCGCCAGGCCGCCCGCGTCCAGCGGCTTGTCCAGGAAATCGCCCACGACGGCGCCCAGCGGACGGGTCAGGATGAATGCC
>CALGFL010000356.1 GCA_937881145.1 uncultured Bordetella sp. | reverse complement strand
GCCATCATGAGCGGCGGCGCACGATGCCGGAGAACGCGTGAACGGAAATATCCGTCGCGGAAAGTACGTACGCGCAAACGCCCTACTTCTTGCCGCGCCAATAGCGCACGTACTCGGCCACCCCCGTCTGCACGTCGCGCATGGGTGCGGAAAAGCCCGCGGCGCGCAGATGGGAGGTGTCGGCCTGGGTATAGCTCTGGTAGTAGCCCTTCAGGTCGTCGGGGAAAGGCACGTAGTGGATCAACCCGGCCTTGACCAGCTCGGCCAGCGGCAGCGCCGCCTCGCCCTTCTCGGCGCGCAGCGTATTGACCACCGCGGCCGCGACGTCGTTGAACGGCTGGGCGCGGCCGGTGCCGCAATTGAAGATGCCCGATTTTTCGGGGTGATCGAGAAAATACAGATTCACGGCCACCACGTCCTCCACCGAAATGAAGTCGCGGCTCTGCTCGCCGTCGCCGTAGCCGTCCCAGCCGCCAAACAGGCGCACGTGCCCTTCGGCCAGGAATTGGTTCATATTGTGGAAGGCCACCGAGGCCATGCGGCCCTTGTGCTGCTCGTGCGGGCCATACACGTTGAAATAGCGCAGCCCCACCGCCTGCGCGCTCAGGCGCGACATGCGCCGGCGCAGCACCTGGTCGAAAAGCAGCTTGGAATAGCCGTAGACGTTGAGCGGCGCCTCGTTGGCCGGGTCTTCGACATAGATCGACGAACCGCCGTAAATGGCCGCCGACGAGGCATAAAGGAAGGGCATGGCGCGGCGCTGGCAATACTCGAACAGCTCCAGCGTGACGCGGTAATTGTTGTCGAGCATGAACTGGCCGTTGCGCTCGGTCGTGTCCGAGCAGGCGCCCTGGTGCAGCACGGCTCGCACCTCGGGCAGGCGTCCTTCGCGCACGCGGGCGCGGAAGTCGTCCTTGTCCAGGTAATCGGCGATGCGGCAGTCGGTCAGGTTGCGGAACTTGTCGCCGTCGGTCAGGTCGTCGACCGCGATGATGTCGTCGATGCCGCGGCGGTTCAGGCCTCGCACCAGATTGCTGCCGATGAAGCCGGCGGCGCCGGTAACGATGTAGGTCATGTCAGCCTCCGTACGCCAGTTCAGCGGCAGTGACAGTTGAAGTGCCCAGCTTGCCCACCACGATGCCGCCGGCGCGGTTGGCCCAGCCCATGGCCTCGCCCCAGGACAGGCCCGCGGCACGCATCAGGGCCAGGGTGGCCAGCACGGTGTCGCCTGCGCCCGACACGTCGAACACCTCGTGCGCCTGCGCGTCGACGTGCTCGCGCGAACCCGCCGAGAACAGCGTCATGCCTTGCTCGGAGCGCGTCACAAGCAAGGCTTCGAGCTGCAGATGGACGCGCAGCAGCTGCGCACGCGAAGTCAGGTCTTCTTCGTCCTTCCAGCGGCCCACGGCCTGCTGCATTTCGGAACGGTTGGGCGTGACCAGCGTCGCACCCTTGTAACGATCATAGTCGTCGCCCTTGGGGTCGACCAGCACCGGCACCTTGTGCTCGCGCGCCAGCGCGATCAGATCCTGCACGCGGTCGAGCGCGCCTTTGGCGTAGTCGGACAACACGACCACGTCGTGATTCGGCAAATGCCGCGCCACGGCCGCGCTCACGCCGTCCAGCGCGGCTAGCGAGGGATGCTGCTCGAAGTCGACGCGCAGCATCTGCTGCTGGCGGCCCAGCACGCGCATCTTGAGCGTGGTGGGGTGCGCGGCGTCGCTGACAAGGTCCGCGTGCACGCCGGCTTCCTGTGCAAGCTGGTTGACGCACGCGCCGGCCTCGTCCGTGCCCGTCACGCCCACCAGGGTGGCCAGCCCTCCAAGCGCCGCCACGTTGCGCGCCACGTTGGCCGCGCCGCCCAGCCGATCTTCGCGGCGCGCCACGTGCACCACGGGCACCGGCGCCTCGGGCGAAATGCGGTCCACTTCGCCGAACCAGTAGCGGTCCAGCATGACGTCGCCCACCACCAGCACGCGGCTGCGCGCGACGGCACGGGCGGGAAAAGACAATTTATCGCTCATTCCAGTTCCTCAAGACGGCGAGGAGCCGAGGTTTCCCAGGCATTGCAGCCCGGACATTGCCAATAGAAACTGCGCGGCTGAAAGCCGCAGGACTTGCAGACGTAGCGATCCAGCCGCTGCGTGTGCTTGTGGATGAGACTGCGCAGCAAGGTCAGATCCCCGCCGGGCACGGCGTCGTCCCGGCGCACATCGTCCGGCACGGCTTCGAGCGCGCCAGCGGCCGGGTTCGCCACGGGATTGGACAGCTCGACTTCGAGCAGGCGGTCCAGTCCGAGCAGCGACGGATGATTGCGCATCGCCTCGCGGGCAAAGCGCCAGGCCTGCGCCTGGCCGCGCTGGGCCCGCAGTTCGCGAAACACTACGTTGAAAAGATCGAGCGAGGCATGCTGCGCATAGTGCCGGCTGAGCACATCCAGGCCCTGGGCCGCTTCGCCTGTCTGCGTGTAGTTGGCCAACAGGCGCTCGGCCACCAGGCCCGCATATTCCGGCGCAGTGGTCAGGAGGGATTCCAGATACAGGCGCTCGCGCTTGGGGTTCTGCTCGATCTGCGCCAGCTGTGCGCGCAGCATGGCGATGCGCGCCCGGCCCCCGCGCGAAACCGCGGCATCGAAGCTCTTGACCGCGTGATCGGCGGCATCCAGCGCCGCGTTGGTGGCCTCGGCGTTCACCGGCTTGGCCGCCAGCGCCGTCTGCGCCAGTTCGCAGTGATAGTGCACGATCTGCGGCACGGGCTCGTCGACCAGGCCTTGCAGCGTCTTGACCACCTCGATGGCGCGCGGCCAGTCGTGCTCGGATTCGTAGATGCGCACCAGCGAACGCAGCGCCGGCAGGGCAAAGCGCGTGTCCTTGAGCGTGTTGAAGGTGTTTTCGGCACGGTCCAGCATGCCGGCCTTGAGGAAATCCTGCGCCAGTTCGTGCTGCGCGTGGTCGCGCTCGGCCACCGGCAGGTCGGTGCGGTTGAGCAGGCTCTGGTGCACGCGAATGGCGCGCTCCATCTCGCCGCGGCGGCGAAAGAGGCTGCCCAGGGCGAAGTGCAGCTCGGTGGTTTCCGGGTCGAGCTTGGCCACCTCGACGAAGGCGTCGATGGCCTTGTCCGGCTGTTCGTTGAGAAGGAAGTTCAGGCCGCGGAAGTACGAGTCCGGCAGTGTGCGCGTTTCGCGCAACATCTGACGAAAATCGACGCGCGCCGCCACCCAGCCCAGGCCGAACAGCATGGGAATGAAAATCAGCCACCAGGGTTCAAAATCCACGTATCGTGCTCGCTGCTAGATAAACGGCCGGCTCACAGCGGCGACATGGGGGCGATGGCCTCGGGCGGCACCACGGCCGGGGACGCGGCGGCCTGGGCCAGCGTCTTCAGGCGCTCGACCTCGCGGCGCAGGCGCGCGGCCTCGCGGCGGCGGCGCATGGCCATGGGCACCGTCAGCAGCAGGCCGAACACGGCTCCCACCACGAAGGTAGCCAGCATGACCACGATGAGCGGCACGTTCTGTATCGTGTAATCGGCGTAGAAATTGACCTTGACGGGGTCGGTGTTCTTCACGGCGAAGATCAACACGGCAATGAAGACCAACAGGCGCAGGATCCAGACGAGATAGCGCATGAGACAGACTCCCAGCTAGGAATTCGGACCCCGGATTGTAACTTGCGCCGCGCCCCAATCCCACTTATGGGCGGCCATGCTAGATTGACCGGTCCATCCCCACCAACGAACCCAGCGAGGCAAGCAGTGAAGACGCACAAGATCGCCGTCATTCCCGGAGACGGCATCGGCAAGGAAGTCATGCCCGAGGGCCTGCGCGTGGTCGAGGCCGCCGCCAAGCGCTTCGGCATCGCGCTCGAACTCAAGCATATCGAGTGGGCCAGCTGCGACTACTACGCCAAGCACGGCGACATGATGCCGCCCGACTGGTTCGACCAGCTCAAGGACTGCGAAGCCATCTACTTCGGCGCGGTGGGCTGGCCCGACATCGTGCCCGACCACATTTCGCTATGGGGGTCGCTCCTCAAGTTCCGCCGCGACTTCGACGAATACGTCAACCTGCGCCCCGCCCGCCTCATGCCCGGCGTGCCCTGCCCCCTGGCCGGCCGCAAGCCGGGCGACATCGACATGTACATCGTGCGCGAGAACACCGAGGGCGAATATTCTTCCGTGGGCGGCAAGATGTTTGCCGGCACCGACCGCGAATTTGTGCTGCAAGAGTCGATCTTCACCCGCAAGGGCACCGACCGCATCCTCAAATACGCCTTCGAGCTGGCGCAAAGCCGGCCCAAAAAGCACCTGACCTCGGCCACCAAGTCCAACGGCATCTTCATCAGCATGCCCTACTGGGACGAGCGCTTCGCCGAAATGGGCAGGCAGTACCCCGACGTGCGCCAGGACAAATACCACATCGACATCCTGGCGGCCCGCTTCGTCATCAGCCCCGAGCGCTTCGACGTGGTCGTGGCCTCGAACCTGTTTGGCGACATTCTGTCCGACCTGGGTCCGGCCTGCACCGGCACCATCGGCATCGCCCCGTCGGCCAACCTCAACCCCGAGCGCACCTTCCCCTCGCTCTTCGAGCCGGTGCACGGTTCGGCACCCGACATCTACGGCCAGAACATCGCCAACCCGGTAGGCATGATCTGGTCGGGAGCGATGATGCTGGACTTCCTGGGCAACGGCCAGGGCGTCTACCGCCAGGCCCACGACGCCATCCTGCAGGCCATCGAGAAGACCCTGGCCGCCGGCCAGACCACGGCAGACCTGGGCGGCAAGCTCAATACCACCGAGGCCGGCAAAGCGGTGGCGGAGGCGCTTGAAGCGGCACAGGTGAAGCACTGAGCTAGCACTAAAGGGCGAATACGAACCCGCCGCAAACAAAAAACCCTTCCGAAACGGAAGGGTTTTTTCATTGGATGCTGCCGTCAGACTCAATGCATGGCGTGCAGATCCATTTCGGATGACGCGGGATCGGAAGACCCTTCAGCATTGCCGGCGAGTTGTTCGCCGGCAACCTGGTCGACGCCCACAACGTCCAAGTGTTACTCAGGGCGCTCGACGATTTCGAGCCTGAGGCGGTTTACCTGTGGAACCTGGCCGGCATCGGCGGCTTGGGACTCGTCGGTTGCTTGCATCACCTGCGCGTGCCCTGGGTCTGGTATCTGGGCGATTGCGTGCCGCGCATGCTGTGCAGCCTGAACAAAGAGGTCCTGCCGGTCGTGGCGGCGGAATTCAGCCGTCAGATTCGCGGCTATTACATGCCCGTCAGCC
>CALGFL010000355.1 GCA_937881145.1 uncultured Bordetella sp. | reverse complement strand
GCGTGGCGGCGCAAGCGCTGGGTCGGCTCGGCGCCGAGCACGAGCCGGCGCGCCGCGAGGTGTGCGGCCAGACGGCGGCCCTGTTGGCCCGCCTGCCGGACCTGGCGCAACTGGCCTTCGCCGACGGTACGCCTTTTGCCGGTGGCGATACGCGGATGTGGCTGCAAAGCCTGGGCGGCGGCGAGTCGGCGGCGCCGGCGGCCGACCCGCTGGCGAGCGCGATGGGCACGGCGCGCGCACGCGCCGCCGACGGCGACTTGGCCGCAGCCGCGGCCAGCCTGCAGCAGGCCATCGCCCAGACCGGAGCGCCGTCCGCGCGGCTGCGGCTGCGCACGCTGCTGTGCGAGCTGCTGTTCGCCGAGCGGCCCGGTGCCAATATCGAGGCCTTCGCCCAAGCCATCCTGACCGACATCGACCGCCACGACCTGGTCGCCTGGGATCCCCCCTTGGCTCTGGCCGGCCTTGTCGCCGCCTATCCGATCCTGGCCCGCGACGAGAACGGCAAGCCCCGCGCCGACGCGCTGCTGGCACGCATCGCGGCCCTTGACGCGCAGGTCGCCGTGAAGCTCGTCACCTGAACGGGCTCGGCGCATCGGAAATGGAACGTTTTTTGCGTATATGGCCACTCACGGGATTCACCGCCAAATTCCGCCATCGAACAGGAACGAGTCAGCAGGAATGAGCCAATTGCCAGCAAACCTCCCAGGTAAGTCCCTGCTGCCCAGGCTGGCGGCATTCCTGCCTTGCGCGCTGGCGGCGCTGCTGTTGGCCGGTTGCGGCGGCGGCGGGGGGCCCGATGCCTCCCGCAAGCAGGTCATGGCCAACGTCAACTGGGAGTTCGCCAAGGACGCGGTGATGGTCGAGGTGGCGGCCGCTCCGAACCTGAACGAATACGCCGGCCAGTCGCACACCCTGCTGCTGGGGGTCTATCAGATGGCCGACCCCGCGCCCTTCTACAAGATGCTGGCCGACTCCAACGCGCTGGCCCGGAGCCTGAGCAGCGAGAAGGGCGGCGATGCCTATGTGCAGTTCACACGCTACATCGTCGCGCCGGGCCAGCATTCCATCTTGATCCTGGACCGCGCGCAGAAGGCGAAATACATCGGCCTGGTTGCTGGTTACTACAAGCTGTCCGGCGCGACCTCGGCGCGGCTCTTCGAGATTCCGCTCTCGGTGTCCAGCGACGGCCTGATCACCACGACCTGGAGCGCTGCGCCCATGACGCTGGCGGTGCGCATGAATTTCGGCGCCGACGGCATTCTCAACGCCGACAAGCTCAATCACGATCCTTCCGCGCAGAAGATGCAGGAGGCCGTGCCGCTGGACGGCGGCGGCAAGGAAATCAAGCTCACCAACGAATCCATCCAGGACGCGGTGCAACAGCATCAAACGCTTCAAAAGATCGGGAATTGATGGCCATGAACGACAAGCAGGGGATCTACTGGTACCAAGGCATGTTCATGCAGCCGCAGCATTTTCAGCTGGCCGACCTGCATGCGCAGTTCCGCGGCAAGCCGCTCATGGAAACCGGACTGCCGCATTTCTGGGGGGTGGGCGATCTCGAACTATCGCAGTCTGCCATCGCCAATCGCACCATCGAGGTCACGCGCGCTCAACTGCTGTTTCCCGATCGCAGCTATGTGGAGTTTCCCGGCAACGCGGTGATCGCGGCACGCTCGTTCGACTCGGCCTGGACCGAAACCGACAAACCTTTGACCGTGTACCTGGGCCTGAAAAAACTCAGCGTCCAGGAAAAGAACGTCACGCTGGCCGATGCGCTGCCTACCGCGGTCGTGCCGACGCGCTACATCTCGCTGGGCAATCCGCCCGAAGTCCCCGACCTTTATTCCGAAGGCCCGTCGGCGCAGGTGCGCACGCTGCAGCACGTCGTGCGCATCTTTTTCGACGGTGAGATCGAGAACCTCGGCGATTACGACCTGATTCCCATCGCCCGCCTGGCGCGCGACGGCGACGCGATCCGCCTTGCCGGCGATTTCATTCCGCCTTGCTATGCGCTGGGTGCCTCGCAGGCGCTGGCCCTGATGATTCGCGACATACGCGACGAGTTGGCCGGCCGGGCGCGCCAGCTGCAGGAATACAAGTCCTCGGGCGATAGTCTCAAGACGGATTTCGATCCCGGCTACCTGACCTTTCTGCTTGCGCTGCGCTCGCTGAACCGCGTCAGCCCCTATCTGTTTCATCTCATCGAAACGCCTCAAGCGCATCCATGGCTGGTCTACGGCACCTTGCGCCAGCTTGTCGGCGAGCTCAGTTCGTTCTCGCTGCGCTTCAATATGCTCGGTGAATCCGAAGACGGCTCTCCCGGCCTGCCGCCCTACGACCACGCCAATCTGGGCTACTGCTTCACGCGCGCGCGCGCGCTCATCAGCAGCCTGCTCAACGAAATCACGGTCGGGCCGGAATACCTGGCTGTCCTGCAATACGAAAACGGCGTCTATGCCGGCGAGCTGCCGCGCGCCTTCTTTGATCGCCGCAATCGCTTCTACCTCGTGGTGCGTACCGCGCTCGATCCGCACCGGGTGACCGACGCGCTGCTGCGCGATGCCCGGCTGGCGGCCGCCGACGACATCGCCGGGCTGGTCGGCCATGCGCTGCCGGGGCTGGAACTGATCCACATGACGGCCGCGCCGCAAGGCCTGCCGCGGCGCGCGTCCTCGTATTACTTTCGCATCGAACAGATCAGCCAGTTGTGGGACGCGGTCGAGCAGCAGGGCCGCATAGCCTTGCAATGGCTCGACGCGCCCGAAGACATCAAGGCCGAGATCGTCGTGCTGCGCAGGTAAAGCCACGCCATGAAACTCATCGACTGCTTCATTCCTTTCTTCGCGCTGGTGCGCCACTTTCAGCTGGCGCCCGAGGGCGATGCCGCCGCGCTGTCGGCGCGGCTGGACGGCATGGTGAACGAGGCGCGCAATCGGTCGCGTGATGCGGGCTATGCCGACGCCGATACCGAGGAGGCCTTGTTCGCTGCCGCGGCCTGGGCCGACGAGACGCTGATCGCCGCCTCGGATTGGAGCGGCGCGGCCGACTGGCAGCGCCATCTGCTGCAGCGGCGCTATTTCTCCATTTCCAACGCGGGCATGGCTTTCTTCGAACGTCTGGGCAAGCTCGCGCCCGAGCAGACGGCGGTGCGCGAGGTCTACGGCCTGGCATTGGGCCTGGGTTTCGCCGGTCGATACGGCTATGACCGCAACCAGAAAGCGCTGACCGACATCAAGCGCGCCACCCTGACGACGCTGCTCGAAGGCGACGACACCTTGCCCGGCGACGGCAACCTGCTGATGTTTCCCGACGGCTACGGCGCCTTGCTGAGCGACGCGAGCGCCGGCAAGGGCGGCAACCGGCGGCCTTCCGTCTCGCGCTTTACCTGGGGCGCGCTGCTCGCGCCGCTGGCCATGCTGCTGGCGATGTACGGCATCTATCAC
>CALGFL010000354.1 GCA_937881145.1 uncultured Bordetella sp. | reverse complement strand
GCGCCGTCCCCCCGAGGGGGGATGAGCGCATGAGGCGGCTCGGCGTGCTCATACCCACCCCCGCCACCAATACACCAGCAGGCCGGCATATTCCTTGATGATGGATCGGCTGGCCTCGAAGGCGCGCGCATTGGGCAGCCAGGGCGATATCGAACCGTCCGCGGGCAGGATGATCTGCGGCGGGGTCGGCACGGCGGTGGCGTTCACGCCTTGCTTGGCGAAGGCTGCCATGGCGCGCGGCATGTGCAGCGCCGAGGTCACCAGCAGCACGTCATGAATGTCGTGCAGTTCGAGCTTGTCTTCGGTGAGCAGGGCGTTTTCGTGCGTGGTGCGGCTGCTGTTTTCAAGTATGAGCACGTTGTCGGGGATGCCGTTCTGACGCACGCGGTGAGCCATGGCCTTGGCATCGCTCACGTCGCCGGACAGTGCCCCGCCGGACAGCACGATCCTGGGCGCGCGGCCGGCCTCGTACAGGTCGATGGCCATGTCCAGGCGCGACATCGCCGTATCTTTGTCCAGTGGCAGGAACCAGTTGCTGCGGCCGTGGCCGGTATTGCCGCCCAGCACGACGATGGCCTCGGCCTTGGGCGCTTCGGTCGGGGTGAGGTGGGGGTAGCGTTGTTCCAGTTCGCCGCCCAGCCAGATGGAGGTGATGGGCAGGGACCATGCCAGTGCCCACGCCAGCCCGAGAACCGCGGAAAAATTGCCCGCGCGGCGCAGCCTGAACAAACGCAGCACCGCGCCCAACCCCAACAAGGCAATGCACAGGTCCAGCGGAATGAGCAGGTTGGCCAGAAAACTCGGTAGTTCCATGTCCCGATTTTAACTTTCAGCCAATAGAGCGTCGACCTGCGACCGGACGGCATGCATTTCAGGCCATGCCAGATCCGAGCCCAGGCCGTGGGCCCGCGCCGACCAGGGGCCGGTGCGGCCGGCCTGGGTCACGCCGAACAGGGTCAATTGCCGCGCGCCCACGGCGGCGGCAATGTGCGATACGCCCGAGTCGTTGCAGATCACCAGCCGAGCGCGCGCGGCCAGAGCCGCATAGGCGCCCAGGCCGAGCGCAGGCAGCAGCGTGGCCGTGGGCGCGTTGGCGCGTGCCTGGTCAGCCTCCGCGGGGGGCGGGCACATGACCACGGCATGCCCGGCGGCCTGCAGCGCGCGCGTCAACGCGTCGAAGTGCGGCCAGACCTTGACGCGGCCATGATGCAGTCCGACCGCGGTGGGGGCGATCAGCACATAGGGTCGGTCTTCCAGGTCCTGCGCGCGCAGCAAAGCTTGGGCCGTCTTGACGTGCGTGCCGGTCAGCGGCAGGTCGAGCCTGGGGCCGGGCGTTTTCTCGGCGATCGGCAAGTCCCAGCGCTGCAGCGCGGCGCGCGCCAGATAGTGCCAGGCCTGCACGGTATGCAGGGTGGGATCGGGCTTGGCGATGGGCCAGCGCAGCAGCAGGCTGCGCCCTTCGTCGCGAAAGCCGGCGCAAGGCAGGCCGGCGAGCCGGAATGCCAGGGCGCTGGAGAGCGAATCCGGTATCAACAGGCCGCGCGCGCCGCGTCCCTCGTGTTCCAGGGCGCGGCGCGAAGCTGCCACCGTGGCCCGGTCTTCGCGCACCCGGCCGAGCATCGGCACGAAATCATGCGCGGGCAACCCGGCGAGCAGATCGCGGGCCCAGGGGCGGGCGCACAGGGTCAGGGGCAGGCCTGCTTTCTGCAGCAAGTGCAGGGCGGGCAGGCTCATGCAGACATCGCCCACCCAGTTGGGCAGGCGGACGTAGAGACGGGAGATCGCGGCCATGGGCGCCATTGTATGCAAGGGTCGGACGGTACAATCGCCGCTTTGACCCAACCCCTGAGAGACCGCACTTTGACCGCAGCTTCAAGCCAACCGTCCGTCGACGCGCGACCCGTGCAAAGAACGATCTGGAAGCGGATATACAGCCGCGTCGGTTCCCAGTGGAAGGCGCTTGTGCTCGCCGTGCTGACCATGGCGGGCGCGGCGGCCACCCAGCCCACGCTTGCCATCATCATGAAGCCCCTGCTCGACGGCGGCTTCTCCGGCGCCAAGCCTTCCTATGTCTGGAGCCTGCCCCTGGCGGTGATCGGTCTCGTGCTGGTGCGCGGCCTTTGCACCTTCTGCAGTGGCTATCTGCTGGCCTGGACGGCCAACAACGTGCTGCGCGACCTGCGCCGCGACATGTTCGACCGGCTGCTGCGCCTGCCCGACAGCGACTTCAAGCGCGGCGACACCGGCCTGCTGCTCAACCGCTTCACCGTCGAAACCACCATCGTCGTCAGCTCCGCCACCGAGGTCGTCACGGCCATCGTACGGGAAGGCCTGACGGTGGTCGCGCTCATCTGCGTGCTGCTCTACATGTCGTGGCCGCTGACCCTGATCATCCTGATCATGCTGCCGATCTCGGTGGTCATCGCCCAGGCTTTCATTCGCCGGCTGCGCCGCATCAGCCGCGAAACCGTCGCCACCAACGCCGAGCTGACCCGCGTGGTCAACGAAGGCATCGAAGGCCAGCGCGTCGTCAAGCTGTTCGACGGCTTCGACATGGAAACCGGCCGCTTTGCCAAGATCAACGCGCGCCTGCGCCGCTTCAATATGCGAGCGGCCATCGCCGACGCGGCCCTCTCGCCCATCGCCCAGATGTGCATCGCCGTGTCGGTCGGCGCCATCATCGCCGTCGCGCTGGGCCAGGCCAACCACGGCAGGCTGACGGTGGGCGGTTGCGCCTCGTTCATGGCGGCCCTGGCGCAAATCTTCGATCCGGTGCGGCGCCTGAGCCGCATTGCTTCCAAGACCCAGCGCATGCTGGTGGCCGCCGAAAACGTCTTCGAGCTCATAGACCAGCCCATCGAGAACGATATCGGCACGCAGACGCTGACCCAGCCCGTGCGGGGCAGGATCGAGTTCCGCGGCGTCACGCAGCGTTTTTCCGACGCCGAGCGCGACACCCTCAACCAGATTTCCTTCACCATCGAGCCGGGCCAGACGGTCGCGCTGGTGGGACGTTCGGGCAGCGGCAAAACCACGCTGGCCAATATGCTGCCGCGCTTCGTGCTGCCGGATTCGGGCGAGATCCTGATCGACGGCCAGCCTATCTCCAGCCTGACCCTGCGCGACTTGCGCTCGCATCTCTCCCTGGTCAGCCAGGACGTAGTGCTGTTCGACGACACCATTGCCGCCAATGTGGGATACGGCATCATGGGCCAGGCCAGCGAAGCCCAGGTGCGCGAGGCGCTGGCCGCGGCCAACCTGACCGAATTCGTGAACAGCCTGCCGCAGGGCATCCATTCTCCGGTGGGTGAAAAAGGCTCCCGCCTGTCCGGTGGCCAGCGGCAGCGGCTGGCCATCGCCCGCGCGCTCATCAAGAACGCGCCCATTCTCATCCTGGACGAGGCCACCTCGGCGCTGGACAACGAGTCCGAGCGCCAGGTACAGATCTCGCTCGAGCGCCTGATGCAGGGGCGTTCCACCCTGGTCATCGCTCACCGGCTGTCCACGGTGCAAAACGCCGACCGCATCATCGTCCTGGACAACGGACGCATTCTGGAACAGGGCGCCCACGCCGAACTGCTTGCGCTTGGCGGAGTCTACGCCTCGCTGTACAACGTGCAGTTCCGCGAGAACTGAGACGCCTCTTCCCTGCATTTCCCCGGGCAGTTTCCCGCCTGGGACGTCTGCCCAGCCCTGCGCGGCCGTGTCCCCCCTAAATACCTTCAACTCCCGGGGACGGCCTTTAAAAGCATGACTATTTATTCATCTAGTCAACTGTGC
>CALGFL010000353.1 GCA_937881145.1 uncultured Bordetella sp. | reverse complement strand
TGGCCGACCGCGCCACCATCGCGCTGTCCGGCGGCGAGCGCCAGCGCCTGCTGCTGGCCCAGGCGCTGCTGGGCCAGCCCCGACTGCTGCTCCTGGACGAGCCTTTGATCAGCCTGGATCCGCGCCGCCAGCAGGACTTGATCCGGCAGGTGAAAACCTTGCAGACCGAACTGGGCATCACGGTGCTCTTTAGCGCACACGAGCTCAATCCGCTACTGGGCGCGCTCGACCGCGTGCTGTACCTGGGCCAGCGCCATGCCGCCCTGGGAACAGTGCAGGAAGTCATCACCGGCCCTGTGCTGTCGGGCCTGTACGGCACGCCCATCGAAGTCGTGCGGGCGGCGGGCCGCATCTTCATCACGGCCGACGGCATGCAGGCCGACGGCGGTGCCCACCAGCACGACGATGAAGCGCACGAAGACCACGCCCACCCCCATCACTGACGCGATCGCTCAACCCCCCCATCGAAGACTCATCGTGTTCGCCTACGAATTCATGCGCAACGCCTACGCGGCCGCCGGCATCGTCGCCGTCGTCGCAGCCCTGGTCGGCTACTTCCTGGTCCTGCGCGGTCAGACTTTCGCCGGCCATGCGCTGTCGCACGTCGGCTTTTCCGGTGCCACCGGCGCCGCGCTGATCGGCCTGGCGCCGCTGCAGGGCATGCTGGTCGCGACCCTGGCTGGCGGCGTCTGCATCGGCCTGCTGGGCGAAAAGCTGGCGCAGCGCGACGTGGCCATCGGCATCGCGCTGTCGTTCTCGCTGGGCCTGGGCCTGTTGTTCCTGCATTTCTACACCTCGCACGCCACGCAGGCCACCGCCCTGCTGTTCGGCAATGTACTGGCCGTCTCCGCACACACGGTGCACGTGCTGCTGGGGCTTGGCCTGGCCTGCCTGGCGGGGCTGGCGCTGATATCCCGGCCCCTGCTCTTTGCCAGCCTGCAGCCCGAACTGGCCCAGGCCAAAGGCGTGTCGCTGCGTCTGTACGCCTCGCTCTTCATGGCCGTCGCCGCGCTGGCTACGGTGCTGAGCACCCAGGTCGTGGGCGTGCTGCTGGTCTTCTCGCTGATGGTCGGTCCGCCCGCCGCGGCGCAGCGCCTGACGCACCGCGTGGGCACCGGCCTGGCGCTGTCGGTCGCGCTGGCCCTGGGCTCGGCCTGGCTGGGCATCGCCCTGGCCTACTGGACCGATTGGCCTTGCAGCTTCTGGATCACGACGCTCAGTTGCATCGCCTACCTGGCCGCCACGATGCGGCGCCGCTCCGCGTCCTAGTCCGTCCGCTGGCCGCCGGCGATGACCCGCTCCAGCGAGTGCCGCAGATGGCGCTGCATGGCGGCCTGAGCCTGAATCGGATCGTGCTGTTCCAGCGCTTCCAATATGTCCAGATGCTCGTCGTGCGTCGTGCGCCACGTGCTCTCGTCCTCGAAGTGGCCGCGCAGCTTTTCAGATAGCGGGCTGTGCCGGGCATCGAAGAGGGATGTCACCGTGCGCACCAGCACCTCGTTGCCGGACATCTGTGCAATCGCGATGTGAAAGGCCCGATCGGGAGCGACCGGAATTTTCCCCGCCCGGACCTCGCGCACCATTTCGTCGTAGATGCCGCGCAAAGCCTTCAGCTCCTTGGGTTTGCAGAACGGCGCGACGCTGCCCGCGATCGAGCCCTCGATCACGCAGCGCGCCCCCATGATGTCCAGCAGGCTGTCGCCCAGCTCGGCCTGGGAGAGGGCCGCAGCGCCCGGCTCGGGCGGCGTCGAGCACACATAGACCCCCGAACCCATGCGGATCTCGACCAGGCCTTCCAGTTCGAGCGCCACGAGCGCTTCGCGCACGGAAGGCCGGGACACGCCCAGCGTCTCGGCCAGCGCGCGCTCGGGCGGCAGGCGGCCGTTCGGCGCGTAGTCCGGCTGGGTGATCAGGTCGCGCAATTTATCGGCGATCTGAAGATAGAGGCGGCGCGTATCAGCGGGTTTGGCTGTCATGTCCAGAGTTTCCCGAGGTTTATTTAAATTGGCTTGACCAATATCCCAAATAATTTTAACTTTTGAAAATTGGTAAGGCCAAATTGGTAAATCACATTCAATGAAAACCGTCATCTGCGAACAACCCGGCCAACTGGCCATGGCCGAACGCCCCGTGCCGAACGCCGGTCCCGACGAAGTACTGATCCGCATCAAGCGGGTCGGCGTATGCGGTACGGATCTGCATATTTTTACAGGCAATCAGCCCTATCTCGCCTATCCGCGCGTCATGGGGCACGAGCTCGCCGGCATCGTCGAATCGGCGCCTTCCGGCGCGCGCGTCGAGACCGGCGACCCAGTCTACGTGATGCCCTACCTGTCGTGCGGGCGCTGCATCGCGTGCCGTGCGGGCAAGGGCAATTGCTGCGTCGACATCAAGGTGCTCGGCGTACACACCGACGGCGGCATGGCCGAGTACCTGGCCGTGCCGCAAGCCTTCGTCTTCAAGGCCGACGGCGTCACGCTCGATCAAGCGGCGATGATCGAATTCCTGGCGATCGGCGCCCATGCCGTTTCGCGCGCCGACCCCAAGCCCGGACAGCGTGTGCTGGTCGTGGGCGCCGGCCCCATCGGCATGGCGGTGGCGATCTTCGCCAAGCTGGCCGGCGCGCAGGTCAGCGTGCTCGACGGCCGGCAAGACCGGCTCGCGGTCTGCGCCGGGGCTCTGAAGGCGGACCACACCGTGCTGCTGGACACCACCGAGGCGGCCCGAGACGCGGCCGAGCTGGCTCGGATCACCGACAACGAATTCTTCGATGCCGTGTTCGATGCGACCGGCAATATCAAGGCCATGGAGCGCGGCCTGCAGTTCGTCGCGCACGGCGGCAAGTACGTGCTGGTTTCCATCGTCAGCGACCGCATTTCGTTTGCCGATCCCGAATTCCACAAACGCGAGACGACCCTGCTCGCCAGCCGCAACGCCACGGTCGCCGATTTCGAAAAAGTGCTCGACGCCATGCGCGCGGGCAAGATCCCGACCGCGGCGCTCAATACCCACACGCTTGAGCTGGCCACGCTGCCCGCCGAATTTCCCAAGCTCCTGGATCCGGACGCCGGCGTCATCAAGGCGCTCGTCGCCTGCTGAGCCGGGATCCCGACGATGGGCAATCCGATCCTTCAATTCGGCACGAGCCGGTTCCTGCAGGCGCACGCCGACCTCTTCATTTCCGAGGCGCTGGATGCCGGCCGCGCGCTGGGGCACGTGACGGTCGTGCAGACGACGTCCAACCCCGAGAGCCTGGCACGCATCGAGGCCTTGCGCGCGCGCCAGGCCTACGAGGTGCGCATCCAGGGCATACGGCACGAAACGGTGATCGACGCCACGGCGCACTGCCGCGCCATCGACGAAGCGCTCAACGCCAATGCCGATTGGCCCGTGGTGACGGAGCGCTTCGCCCGCGACGCGCGGGTCGTCATCTCGAACACGGGCGACAGCGGCTACGCCTGCCTGGCCGACGACACCGCCGACCTGCTGGCGGACGGCGCGCGCGCTCCGCGCGGATTCGCGGCCAAGCTCGCGGTGCTGCTGCACGCGCGGTTCCGGGCAGGCGCCGAGCCGCTGACGCTGCTGCCCTGCGAGCTGGTGTCGAGCAACGGCGACACCCTGCGCGACATCGTCGCCGGCATCGCCCGCGCGTGGGGCTGCGATCCCGCCTTCATGCGCTACGTCGAGCACGGCTGCATCTGGGTGAATTCGCTGGTGGACCGCATCGTCTCCGAGCCTATCAGGCCCGTAGGCGCCTATGCCGAACCCTATGCGCTGTGGG
>CALGFL010000352.1 GCA_937881145.1 uncultured Bordetella sp. | reverse complement strand
GATCGAGGCCGCCCAATGCCTGGGCCTGTCGCGCCCGCGCATCTACTGGCACGTGATCATGCAGCCCGCCTTAGAGCAGGTGTCACCGGCCCTCCCCAGCCAGTTCATTCTGATGATGCTGATGTCGTCGGTCGCTTCGCCGCTCTCCACCGAAGAACTCACCGCCGTAGCCAACAACGTGCAGTCCGAGACCTTTCTGTCTCTGGAGTCGTACATCGTGGTCGCCATGCTTTATCTGATCCTGGCCGTGCTGCTGCGCTTTCTCTTCTGGCTGGGCGGCCTGTGGTTGTTCCGGCGCAAGCGCGTCATCGCCGCCGCCGAACGGCGCATGGCCATGAAGCAGCCGTCCCGGCCCGCAGCCGGCCGCAACAATCCGCTCGTTCGCACAGGCGAGCGCTGAGCAACAGGATCAACCATGGATTCCTTCTCCCTGATCCAGTTCGAATACATGCTCAAGGGCCTGGGCTGGACCATCGTGCTGTCGCTGATCTCCTTCGCCCTGGGAACGGTGGGCGGGTTCGGCGTCATGCTCGCGCGCGTCTCGCGCCTGCGCCCGGTACGCCTGATCGCCGCCTTGCTGATCCAGATCGTTCAAGGCATCCCGCTGCTGGTCCTGCTGTTCATTGTGTTCTTCGGCGTGAGCATCTTCGGTATCGACGTCGATCCGCTCGCCGCGGCCAGCGTGGCGCTGATGCTCTACGTCAGCGCCTTCCTGGGCGACATCTGGCGCGGCAGCATCGAGTCGGTGCAGAAAACGCAGTGGGAAGCGGCCGAATGCCTGGGCCTGTCGCGCTGGCAGTCGATGCGCCTGGTCATCATCCCGCAGGCGGTCAAGCTGTCGCTGCCCTCCACCGTGGGCTTTTTGGTGCAGGTCGTCAAATCCACCTCGCTGGCGTCGGTCGTGGGCTTTGTCGAGCTGACCCGCGCCGGCCAGATCATCAACAACTCTCTGTTCCAGCCGTTCCTGGTTTTCGCGCTGGTCGGGCTCTTCTACTTCTGCCTGTGCTATCCGCTCTCGCGCTGGAGCCGGGCCATGGAAAGGAAACTCAATGTCGGCAATCGTTAAGCTGCAGGAAGTCCGCAAAAGATTCGGCGATAACGAAGTCCTGCGCGGCATATCGCTGGAAATCAACCCGGGCGAGGTCGTGGCGATCATCGGCGCCTCGGGCTCGGGCAAGAGTACGGCGCTGCGCTGCATGGACCACCTGGAAACCATCGAAGGCGGCTCCATCGAAGTGTGCGGGCATCAGCTGGGCGCCGGCAAGGTCGACCTGCACCAGCTGCGCCGGGACGTGGGCATCGTGTTCCAGAGCTACAACCTGTTCCCTCATCTGACGGTGCGCCAGAACATCATGCTGGCGCTCAAGCACGTGCGCAAGCTGTCGCGCGGCCAATGCCTGGAAAAGGCCAATCGCGTTCTCGACAAAGTGGGCCTGGGCATGAAGGCCGACTTCTATCCGGAGCAACTCTCCGGCGGACAGCAGCAGCGCGTGGCTATCGCGCGTTCGCTGGCCATGGAGCCGCAGGTGATGCTGTTCGACGAGGTCACCTCCGCGCTCGACCCCCAGCTCACGGGAGAAGTGCTCAAGGTCATCGAAGACCTGGCCGCCGGCGGCATGACCATGATCCTGGTCACGCACGAAATGGCCTTCGCGCAGCGCGTGGCCGACAAGATCGTCTTCATGCATCAAGGCCTGGTCTGGGAAACCGGCGGGCCGGAAATCCTGTCCGAACCTCGGACCGTCGAACTGCAGCAATTCGTCGGCACGGGACTGTAACGGCCACGGCCTGTTAACACCGAGCCGGGACACGACACCGGCATTGACTCTCCAACCCAACAGAAAGACGAGGCGACAAATGAAGTTTTCACGCACCATCGAACAACTCGGCCTGGGCATCACCCTGGCCGCCGCCCTGTGCACCGCCGGCCAGGCCAGGGACCTGGACCAGATCAAGCAAAGCGGCGTGCTGCGCGTGGCCATCGCCATGGGCGTGCCCATGTTCAGCTACGCCAATGCCCAGATGCAGCCCGAGGGCTCCGACGTGTCCACCGCCGAGCTGATGGCCAAGGACATGGGCGTGAAGCTGCAACTGGTGGAGATCACCAACGCCGCGCGCGTGCCCACCATCCAGACCGGCAAGGCCGACGTCGCCGTCGCCAACCTGTCGATCACGCCCGAGCGCGCCAAGGTCATCGACTTCTCGATTCCCTACGCCTCGCTGCAGACCATCGTGGCCGCGCCCAAGTCCGTCAACATCAAGGGCTACGCCGACCTCAAGGGCGTCACCATCGGCGTCACGCGCGCCACCGTCAACGATTCGGACATCAGCAAGAACGCCAGCTTCGCCAACATCCGGCGCTTCGAAGACGACGCCACGCTGGTCACGGCAGCCGCCAGCGGCCAGGTACCCGTCGTGTCCACGCAGTGGCCCAACGTCGTGGAGATCAACAAGAAGCTCAAGAAAACCCCGTTCGAGACCAAGTTCGTCGAGCAGGAATTCATGTTGGGCGTCGCCATGACGCAAGGCACGCCCAAGCTCAAGGCCTGGACCAACAAGTGGATCGAAACCAACCTGAAGAACGGCAAGCTCGAAGCGATCTACAAGAAGTATCATGGCGCCGATCTTTCACCTTTGGTAGTGAACCAGAAGTTCTGACCTCGCATGGCCGTCGCCCTGAAATCTTCCGTTGACGCCGGCGTCCCCAGGCGCCGGCCCAGGAGCTTGGCACAGGAAGTCGTCGTCGATCTGACCCGTCAGATCGACGACGGCGCCCTGCGCCAGGGCGACAAGCTGCCGACCGAATCCGAACTCATGCGGTTGCAGGGCGTCAGCCGCACGGTGGTGCGCGAAGCCATTTCGCGTATGCAGGCGGCCGGCCTGGTCGAGACCCGCCACGGCATCGGATCGTTCGTGCTGGGCCCGCCCAACGGGCAAAGCTTCTGCATCGACCCGACCGATCTGGTCACCATCCACGACATACTCAAGGTGCTGCAATTGCGCCAGAGCCTCGAGTCGGCCGCCGCCGGCATCGCGGCGCTACAGCGCACGCAAGCCGATCTGGACGCCCTGGCCCTCATCCTGCGGGAATTTCGCGAGCACCTGGATGCCGGGCGCGATACCGTCGACCTGGACTTTCGCTTTCACCTGACCATTGCCAAGGCCACGGGCAATCGCTATTTCGTCGAATTCATGTCCTATCTGGGCCAGACCGTCATCCCCCGCACCCGCATCAATACCGCTTCGCTGGGCAAGGAAACACAGCAGCGCTACCTGGAGCGCGTGCACGACGAGCACGAGGCAATCTACCGGGCCATCCAGCAGCAGGACTCCCGCGCCGCCAGCAGTGTCATGCAAGCGCACCTGAACCACAGCGCAGAGCGTCTGCATTCGACGCTGGCCCGCTGAGGGTTCGCGCGGGCGGCGCCGGGGCAATCAGCCTGCGCCGCGCTCTTGCAGAATCGCCACGGCCGGCAGCACCTTGCCTTCCAGGAACTCCAGGAACGCCCCGCCGCCGGTGGAAATGTAGCCCACCTGCCCGCCGATGCCGTACTTGCCGATGGCGGCCAGCGTGTCGCCGCCGCCCGCGATCGAAAAGCCCGCCGCGCCGGCGATGGCCCTGGAGACCGTCTCGGTGCCGTGCGCGAACTGGTCGAACTCGAACACGCCCACCGGGCCGTTCCACACGATGGTGCCGGCACGGGCGATGATGTCGGCCAGCGCCTGGGCCGTCTGGGGACCGATGTCGAAGATCATGTCGTCGGCCTCGACCGCATCGGCCGCCTTGGTGACGGCAACCGCGTCGGGGCTGAACTGCTTGCCGCACACCACGTCGGTCGGAATCGGCACCGCGGCACCGCGCTGCTTCATCATGTCGATGACGGCGCGGGCCTGCTCGATCTGGTCGGGCTCGGCCAGCGACTTGCCGATAGGCAGGCCCGCCGCCAGCATGAAAGTGTTGGCGATGCCGCCGCCCACCACCAGCTGATCGACCTTGCCGGCCAGCGACTGCAGGATCGAAAGCTTGGTCGAGACCTTGGAGCCGCCGACGATGGCCACCAGCGGACGCTTGGGATCGTGCAGCGCGCGGCCCAGCGCATCGAGCTCGGCTTGCAGCAGCGGGCCGGCGCAAGCGACAGGCGCAAAACGCGCAATGCCGTGCGTGGTCGCCTCGGCGCGGTGCGCCGTGCCGAAGGCATCGTTCACATAGACATCGCACA
>CALGFL010000351.1 GCA_937881145.1 uncultured Bordetella sp. | reverse complement strand
ATCTCCGTCCTCGCACCCAGTACAAGGACACACAATGTGCCTTGAACCGAGAGACCATTTACCCAATATCCCGCAGCCTTGAGTGAGTACCACACACATACCACACTCGCACTGCCCCCTAAATTGGGGCAGCGGCACTCAAAAGCGTCTAGGAAACCCTAAATTTTACCGCAATCAGCGTATTCCCGCACTCTTTAGGATAGCCATCCGACCCTGTAATTCCCGAAACCGCTGATGCGCCTCGTCTGTTTGCAAGCCGTCCTTGGCCAGGCGCTCCAGTTCGACCCCGACCCAGGCGCGCTCGATGCGCCGCAGGGCGTCGTTCCATTCGTCCTGGGGATTGGGCAGGTCTTCCATGACCAGCACCTCGGCCCGCAGGCCTTGCAGGGCGATGCCCAGATCGGAGTCGGGTTCGGCCGCCTGCAGCAGCGCTCCCAGATGGCGCGCCCCGCTGGACTGGGCCAGCACGATCAGATCCCTGACAAGTCCTAGTTGGGAGTCGTGGTCCAGAACTTCAAGCTGCTGGTCGCCCATGCCCTCCACCAGGCCCGGATTGGCCAGCAGCAGACACAAAAGGCGCTTGGCCAGCGATGGCATGGTGCGGCGGCCGACGAAACCGGACGGTTTTTCATCGCGGCGACCGCGCCAGGGACGCTTCTGCCCGCCTTGCATGGCATAACCGCCATTGCGGGCACCCTGCTGGGACTGCCCCTGCCAGCCGCCGTCGCCTTGCCAGGGTTCCTGATAATCCATGTCCGGCGCAATACCGGATGACTCCCAGGCAGGCGGCGCGGCGTCGGCTTCCGGGCCGGCGGCGCGATGGGTCGGCCAGGGCTGGGCCGGTGCCTCCTGCCCCGGCACGGGCAGCGGCGCGCGCATGGCCTGCCGGGCCTGGGCTTGCGCCAGCGCCTGGGTCATTTCCTCGGGCGTGAGCAGCACCTGGCGGGCCAGCTCGCGCTCGATCTGCACCTTCAAGGCGCAGTCGGGGATGGCAGCCAGCAAAGGGGCGGCTTCGTGCAGGCAGCTCGCCCTGCCCTCGGCCTCGCCCAGCTCATGGCGCGAGGCCAGCTCATCGAGCAGGAAGCGCGACAGCGCCGAGGCTTCGGCCAGCGCGGCGCGGAAGGCGTCGGCGCCGAATTCGCGCACGTAAGAGTCCGGATCGTGCTCGGTGGGCAGGAAAAGAAAGCGGATATTGATGTCGTCGCGCAGCGCCGGCAGGCAGGCCTGCAGGGCACGCCAGGCCGCGCGCCGGCCGGCGGCGTCGCCGTCGAAGCTGAACACCACCCGGTCGCTGGCGCGCAGCAGTTTCTTGACGTGATCCGGCGTGGTCGCGGTGCCCAGGGCGGCCACGGCATTGGGAATGCCCAGTTGCGCCAGACCCACCACGTCCATATAGCCTTCGACCACGATCACCATGCCCGCCTCGCGTATGGCCTGGCGCGCTTCCCACAGGCCGTAGAGCTCCTGGCCTTTGGAGAAGATCGGGGTCTCGGGGGAATTGAGGTATTTGGGCTTGCCGTCGCCGAGGATGCGTCCGCCAAAGCCGATCAGGGTGCCCTTGGCGTTGCGGATGGGGAACATCACCCGTTCGCGGAAACGGTCGTAGCGCCGGCCGTCTTCGGAGTCGATCACCAGGCCGGATTCGACCAGGATCGGGTCGGCGTAGTCTTCGAACACCTTGGACAGGCCGTGCCGGTCGGTGCCGGACCACCCCAGCCCGAAATGGGCCGCGATCTCGCCCGTGAGGCCGCGCTGCTTGAGATAGGCGATAGCCTGCGGCGAGGCGCGCAGCTGCTTGAGGTAGTAGGCCTGGGCCTGGTCCAGCACCTGGGTGTGGCGCGACACTTCGGCCTTGCGGCGCACGGTCTCGGCCTGCTGGCGTGGACTGCGGGGCTCCTCCGGCACCGTCATGCCGACCTGGCCGGACAGCGTGCGTACGGCCTCTGGGAAGCTGGCGCCGGTGTGCTCCATCAAAAAACTGATGGCCGTGCCGTGGGCGCCGCAGCCGAAGCAGTGATAGAACTGCTTGGTGGGACTGACGGTGAAGGACGGGCTTTTTTCGTTATGGAAGGGGCACAGGCCGAGCAGGTTGGCTCCGCCCTTGCGCAGTTGCACATAGCGGCCGACCACGTCGACGACGTCGACGCGGGCCAGCAGGTCCTGGATGAATGACTCGGGGATCAAATGACTGAGCTTAGTCGGGTTGGGGGTTTTCGGCCGCCTTTGACGCAACGATACTTTATTTGCCGTAAAAACAATCGCGCCTGGCAAGGCCAGGCGCGATGTGGCATGCAAGAGGCGGCTTGGCCGCCCCGTTTTCTTAGTACATGCGGGGAGGCAGTTGCTGGCTGCGGATGCGCTTGTAGTGGCGCTTCACGGCGGCGGCCAGCTTGCGCTTGCGCTCTGCGGTGGGCTTCTCGTAGAACTCGCGGGCGCGCAGTTCGGTCAGAAGGCCGGTTTTTTCGATGGTGCGCTTGAAGCGGCGCAGGGCAGCTTCGAAGGGTTCGTTTTCTTTCAGGCGAACGATAGGCATGTGGGTACCAATAAAAATGTCGGGACTACAGGCGCGCAGGAGGCAAAACCATCGACTGCTCGCGGCGAAAATTCACAAAACCTGCGCGACGTTGCGAGGTTTACTACCGAGGTTTACTACTTGAGGGCCGGCCCGCCCAGGGTTTATCACCACCTAAATATTGGCCGCTAGAAAAGTAACTCAGGATTCTACTATTTTGCCCCACCATCGCGCAAGTGGGGGATCGAAACGCAAGATCAGCCCTTCGATCCCTTGCGTATCCACGAATCGAGCTGGTGCGGCCGCAGGCTGTCGTAGTCTTCGAACGGCTGGTGTATCCAGGGGTTGTTGGGCAGCTTGTCGACGTAATAATCGGGCGTGACCTTGGAATGCCCCTTCCACCACAGCACCGCGCTGCGCATCTCGGTAATGGCCGGGAACTCGGACCGCAGGTGCTCGCACACCTTGGCGAAGGTCAGTCCCGAATCGACCATGTCGTCGGCCAGCAGCACCTTGCCCTGCGGCGCGCCGCGGGTGATGGTGATGAACCTGGCGATATCCAGATTGCCCTGCTTGGTGCCCGCCGCCTCGCGGTAGCTGCTGGTGGCCAAGATGCCCAGCGGCACGTCGAAAATGCGCGACAACACGTCGCCCACCCGCACGCCGCCGCGTGCCAGGCACAAAATGACGTCGAACTTCCAGCCCGATTCGTACACCTGCAAAGCCAGGCGTTCGATGAGGCGGTTGTAGTCGTCCCAGCTGACCCACAGGTCGCTATCGGTACTGGGCGGCTGGTTCATGGGAAACGCTCCTTAGCCTTTGAGGGGATGGCGCAGGACGATGGTCTCGTTGCGGTCGGGGCCGGTGGACACCATGTCGATGGGCACGCCGCAGACTTCGGCAACGCGTTCCAGGTACAGGCGGGCATTGGCCGGCAGCTTGGCGTATTCGGTGATGCCGACTGTGGATTCGCTCCAGCCCGGCAGGGTTTCGAACACGGGCTCGGCCTGGGCCACGGCATGCGCGCCGTAAGGCAGCACATCGCGGAACTCGCCGTTGACGCGGTAACCCACGCCCAGGCGGATTTCTTCCAGGCCGTCGAGCACGTCGAGCTTGGTGATGCACAGGCCCGACACGCCGTTGATGCGCACCGAGCGCTTGAGCGCCGCGCCGTCGAACCAGCCGCAGCGGCGCGGACGGCCCGTGACGGAGCCGAATTCCTTGCCGATGGTGGCCAGGCGGGTGCCGATCTCGTCGACCAGCTCGGTCGGGAACGGGCCCGAGCCCACCCGCGTGGTGTAGGCCTTGGTGATGCCCAGCACGTAGTGCAGCGACTGCGGCGGCACGCCGGCGCCGGCTGAGGCCGTGCCCGCCACGCAGTTGCTGCTGGTGACGAAGGGATAGGTGCCGTGGTCCACGTCGAGCAAGGCGCCCTGCGCGCCTTCGAACAGCAGGTTTTCGCCGCGCTGCTGCACGTTCCAGAGCAGGCTGGACACATCGGCCACCATGGGCGCGATGGCCGGGGCCAGTTTCATGGCTTCGTCGCGCACCTGCTCGGCCGAGACCGCCTCGGCGCCCAGATATTGAGTCAGGACGAAGTTGTGATAATCGAGCACCTCGGCGAGCTTTTCGTCGAACAGCTTGGGATTGAAGAGATCCTGCACGCGGATGGCACGGCGCGCGACCTTGTCTTCGTAGGCCGGGCCGATGCCGCGGCCGGTGGTGCCGATCTTGCCCTCGCCCTTCCTGGCTTCGCGCGCCTTGTCCACCGCCACGTGATAGGGCAGGATCAGCGGGCAGATCTCGGAGATCTTCAGGCGGCCGCGCACGTCCAGGCCGGCGGCTTCGAGCTCTTCGATTTCCTTGAGCAGGGCTTCGGGCGACAGCACCACGCCATTGCCGATGTAGCAGGTGGCATGGGGGTGCATGATGCCAGAGGGGATCAGGCGCAGAATAGTCTTCTTGCCGTTGATCCACAGGGTATGGCCGGCGTTGTGGCCGCCCTGGAAGCGCACGACTCCGTGCACGGATTCGGCCAGCCAATCGACGATCTTGCCCTTGCCTTCGTCACCCCATTGGGTGCCGATCACCACGACGTTCTTGCTCATGATCAAACCAGATAGAAGTTGAATTTCGATCGAAAGGCGGACGGGACGCCCGCCGGATAACCTTCAAATCGCCTTGATTGTCCAGGCGCCCTTGTCCAGAACCAGCTCGCGGTCGCAGACGAATTCGTCTTGATCGTGCTCGTGGCCTGGCAGCACCTGGACCACGATATGACCTTCGCGGCGCAAGGCGCGCACGGTTTGCGCCAGGACCGGGTCCTGGCCCCACGGCGCGCGCACCGCGCGCGCGCGCGCGGCCGGCTCCAGGCCGGCGGCCAGCTTGCGCAGGTCGAGGCTGAAACCGGTGGCCGGACGATGCCGGCCGAATGCATGGCTGACGTGGTCGTAGCGGCCGCCGCGCACCAGCGCGTCGTGCCAGCCTTCGGCGTACAGCGCGAAAGTAATGCCCGAGTGATAACCATAGCCGCTCACATCGGCCAGGTCCACGCTCATGCAGACCTGAGGCAGCGCATCGACCAGCGCCTGCAGGGCGTCGAGCGATTCGGCCAGCCCCGGCACGGCCGGCAGCTCGCGGCGCGCCTGCGCCAGCACTTCGGAGCCGCCGTACAGGTTGGCCAGCGTCTTGAGGGCCTGGACGGTTTCGGGCTGCAGGCCTTCGGCCGCCAACGCACCCAGTCCGGGCACGTCTTTTTCGCGCAGCAAGAGTGTGATGGCGCCGCTGAGCGCGGGCGCAGCCGGGTCCGATTGCAGCAAGGCATGCACCACGCCGGGGTGGCACAGGTCGAGCCGGGGCTCGCGCACACCGGCGACTTCGACGCTTTCGAGCACCAGGCTGATGATTTCCAGGTCGGCCTCGATGCCTGCGTGGCCGTAGATTTCGGCGCCAATCTGCAGCAGCTCGCGGCTGGCGAGCAGGTCGGCCGGACGGGCATGCAGCACATTGCCGCAATAGCACAGGCGGGTGACGCCGGCCCGGTTGAGCAGGTGCGCGTCGATGCGGGTGACCTGAGGCGTCATGTCGGCCCGCACGCCCATGGTGCGGCCCGACAGCTGGTCCACCAGTTTGCAGGTGGACAAGCGCAGGTCGTCGCCGCCGGCGGCGTCGGACAATAAGGAGTCGAGATATTCCACCAGCGGCGGCGCAACCAGTTCGAAACCGTAGGTACGGTACAGGTCGAGCAGCGCGCGGCGCAGTTCCTCGATGCGCCGGGCTTCTGCCGGCAGGACATCGGCGAAACCTTCGGGCAGCAGCCAGTTACCCATGAGTGAATTGTCGTGCTCAAAAACAAAAACGGCCGAGGGGCGTAAGCCCGCTCAGCCGCTTGCGGAAATTAATTCAAAAGCTTACGGGCTCACTTGTTTACAAGTTTTCCTAATTCCAAAT
>CALGFL010000350.1 GCA_937881145.1 uncultured Bordetella sp. | reverse complement strand
TCCCTGGCAACTCAGACGAAGCCTTCGCCGGTGGGAGATGCTTTCGTCAAAGAGAACACCGTCACGCAGGACCTTTCTCCACAGGCTATGTCCCTCTGCGACAGTTGCGGGCATCTGCAAAATCTCGACATCGTCGACCCCACCATTCTTTTTGGGAACTACACGTACAAGACTTCCCACTCGATGGGTCTTATCAAGCACTTCGAGAAATACGCCGCGCATGTCGTGGAAAAGTTGAACATCGCCCCGCCGAAGTTCATCCTGGAAATCGGCAGCAACGATGGTTCCCTTCTGCATGAATTCAAGAATATGGGGCATCGCGTGCTTGGCGTCGATGCGTCTCGCGACGTGGCGCAGTATGCAAACGAACGCGGCGTGCCGACCATTGCCGATTTTTTTGGCTCTACCCTATCTAAAGAAATTCTGGCAAAGAACGGCAAGGCCAGCCTGGTCTGCGCCAACAATGTCTATGCGCATGCGGACAATCTGCGCGACATTACCGTAGGCATCAGGAATGTGCTGGCGGACGACGGCGTATTTGTGTTCGAGGTTTCCTACCTCCCCGATATGGTCGAAAAAATGGTGTTCGACACGATCTATCACGAACACGTTTCCTATCACACGCTGAACCCCTTGGAGAAATTCTTCAATTCACTGGATCTCAGCCTTTTCGATGTGGAGCGCATTACGACCAAGGGTGGATCGATACGTGGTTTCGTCCAGGTCAGAAGCACCGGGGCGCGCAAGCAATCCGACACGCTGCTTGCGTTGATGGCGCACGAAGCCAGCCTGGGTTACGACGAGATTGGGGTCTATCGGGAATATGCCGAGAAAATCGTCGCGGCGAAGGACGCCACCCGGAACATCCTGCGCGAAATTTCCGCGGACATGACGGGGATTGCCGGCTATGGCGCCTCGACAACGACGACGACACTGCTCTACAACTACGAGCTGGAATCGGTGCTGGAGCGCATTTACGACGACAATCCGATCAAGGTCGGTACCTACAGCCCCGGTGCCCATATCGAAGTGTTTTCTTCCAGGGACATCCTGAAGTACATGCCCAAGGCAATCCTGATATTGGCCTGGGCCTACGCCAGGCCCATCGTGGACAAGAATATGGAATACCTGAAGGCTGGCGGCAAATTCGTCCTGCCCTTGCCGCAGCCGCGGATTATCGACCTTGCTTCGGTGGGCACGCTCTGACTTTTCGATATGCAGGGGACATCTGTGCCACATTGCACGGTATGCGGGTCGGATGCGCTTGAAACGTCCGTGGTGTTTGGCCTTCAGCCCTTGTCCACCGGCTTCGCCAATGCCCCGCAATCGGAAATCCACGCCGCCACCAGCCAGTTGAGCCTTGGGTACTGCCGTTCTTGCGGCACCATGCAGTTGATCGACCGGTTTGCGCTGGAAGCCTTACGTCGAAAAAATCCTGCTGTACGATTTCGCGAACCTGTCGCACATCTGTCCCAGCTTGCGGAAAAATTGTTTGCCCTGGGCGTGGTAGAGGCACATTCCAAGGTTCTCGGCTTGACTTATATCGATGCCGATTTATTGAACGTCCTGGCGGACAAAGGTTGCCATGCGATCGATTGCGTCGACTTCGAAGCGCTGGCCGTGCATCAAGCCAATTGCGGCCTGGAAAGCATTGCGCCGCTCGTCTTGCAACCGGAGATTGCCCGGAAAATTCGAAGATCGAAAGGCGCCATAGACGTATTGTGCGCACGATTCGTCCTTGAACATGCTGAATCGGCATATGGCTTCATGACCGCTCTTCTGGGCTTGGTACGACCCGGCGGCCATGTTGTCATCGAGGTACCGGACGCAAGCAAGATGCTGGCCATGGGTAACCATGCCTTGATCTGGGAGGAGCATTTCACGTATTTCACTCAAGCCTCCCTGAAGCAACTGGTTGCCAGGTTGCCGGCGACCTTGGTAGATATGGCGCGGTATCCCTACGCGTATGAAGATGCCTTGGTGCTGATCCTGCGAGCAGACGGAGCAAAGACGCTTGAGACGCCCGAGCCAGGATTGGAGTCAATCGGCACCGTTGCGGAAAACCTGCACGCATTTGGCATGGAGTTCGCTGCGCGCAAAGCCAATTTGCACAGGACCTTATCCGGCCACATTGCCGCGGGCGAAAAGCTGGCGCTATTCGGCGCGGGTCATCACGCCGCCAAATACGTCAATTTCTATGACCTGGCGGAATTGATAGAATTCGCAGTGGACGACAACCCTGTAAAACAAGGGCTTTTTATGCCCGGGACCGATCTGTATATTCATAATTCCAGGCATCTGCTCGAGTCCGGGATCAGCATATGCCTTTCCATGTTGACGCCCGAGGCCGAAATCAAAGTGCGGCAGTCCATACCCGCTTTTTTTGAACGCGGCGGACGCTTTATCCTGGCCTTGAACCTGGCGAAGGAAGCGGGAAATGCCTGAGGGGCTGTTGGCAAAATCGAACGAGGTGCTGGTTTGCACGGATGAAATCGTATCCCTGCGACGTTCAGCCCTGGACGAACTGCGCGCGATGGCCACACGCAGTCCAAAGAAGCGGGCCAGGATTTGCGCGCACAAGGACGACGCGGCCGGCGTCCAGGAGATGATCATCATGATCAACCGCGCCTCCTATGTCTGCCCGCATCGACATGACAACAAGTGCGAGTCCTTCCATCTGATCGAAGGCAGTGCCGACATTGTCGTTTTCAAGGAAAATGGGGAAATCGAACAGGTCATCCCGTTTTCCCAGGACGGCGCTTTCTTTTATCGCCTGGACACCCCCCGCTTTCACACCGTCGTGCCGCGCTCGGAGAACATCATTTTTCACGAGGTGACCAATGGGCCGTTCGTCCGCAATGCAACGCAATACGCGCCCTTTGCACCCGTGGAAGGTAGCGATGGAGTGGCGGCGTACAGGAAAAACCTCGACCGCCAGATCTTGCACTGGTTGTCGGCTAAACACTGATTGGAGTCTTGATTCAAGATGACATTCCCGGCCTCGACATTTGCGCAGCTTCAGAACAACGGCTACACGCACACGCCGCTATTGAGCCCCGACGAACTGGCCCAGCTGCGCAGCTTCATCCGTTCGTCCATCCAGGAGGCCATCGACGTGCGTATCGATGATCTCGGCACATATCATTCCGTCGTGAGCGACGTACAGCATCGAGTCATGGGCGCGAAGCCCAACCGCGTGCTCAAGCCAGCCGATGCCGATGCCGTGCTGAACTTCGACTCAATCAGGGCATTCCGTGATTTTCTGCCCGGATATGTGCCCCAGGAAGTGACTTATGGGGAGCTGAAAAGCGAACCGAGGCCGGAGGTGTATTTCCGACTGGTCAGGCCGAGGCATGATACCGATGTGGGTGCCGCCCACTGCGACCGATGGTTTCACGAACTCTACAACATAGAGTACCGGCACTCCATGTCTTATAAGATGTGGATATCGGTTGAGAGTTCATCAGGTGAAAACGGCTTGGTCATTTACCCGGGGTCGACATCGCATCCTCTGGGATATATCAAGGTAGATACTCCGGATGGCCCCAAGCCCAAGCCGGATTTCGACCTAAGTGAAATCGGGCCTGGACAATTGATGCCGGCCAGACCTGGCGATGCGTTGATCTTCAATCACAACGTTTTTCACCAAGGCGCGGTGAACAACGCCGACCGTAGCCGGATCAGCGTCGAGATTACCTGGTGTCGGCCCGAGACGAGGTAAATGCACGCCCTCGCCTCGCTTGATCCAAGACAAGGACGATAAATCATCTCGCGCGCGGCAAGGCGTTCGCAAACGCATAGGTCTGTGGTGTGCCGATATCGATAAGCGTACCGGAGGTTTCCCATGCGTGGATCCTACCGATCAGCGACGGCAGAACTTGCGTACTGAAATCGATAATCTCCGAGCCCTTGCCGCGCAGTTGTTCGAGCAGCGTTCGCGAGAGGATGTAGACCGCGCCGTTGGCGAGATTGCCGCTCGGGTTCGGCTGTTTTTCCTCGAACCGGACGACGATGTCATTCGCGTCCAGCGTCACGATACCGCACGACGAGGGGTTGTCCGTGCGAAATGTCATCATGCTCATTAGACACTCCGGCGGCCGGTTTTGGTGTGCGTGGATGAATGCCGTGAAATCGGCAAGGCAATAGTTGTCGGCATGAATCAGCAAGCCGTCCTCATCGCCGAAAAAATCGAGATTCGAGATAAGCGTACCCGCCGTTCCCAATAGCGCCGGCTCATGTACGACCGAGAACTGGTCTCGATGAGGGCTCTGCTCGATGAATACCTCGAATTGATCCGATAGATAGTGCGTATTGATCAAAAACGGGCCGCAGCCCGCGTCCGCCAGGCTGCGCAGCCA
>CALGFL010000349.1 GCA_937881145.1 uncultured Bordetella sp. | reverse complement strand
GCGCATTTCCAGGCGTGCCATGAAGGCCACGTCCCGGCGACAGGCGCCCAGTTCGCCCGATCGCAGCACATCACCCACCACATGATATGTCTGCCAGGTGGCCAGCGACTGCGCGTCCGCGGTGACCGCTTCCACCGCCCGCGCGAATTCTTCGCCGCGCAGCTGTCCATCCGCTAAGGCGGAAATAGCTTCATGTGTATTCACAATGTCATCCATGTTCGTCCCCTGCCAGCATGTCCGCATCTACCATCCAAGGAGTTACCATCTTTTGCCCGTCTGGTTTTCCAGTAGCGGCTTGACCTTCGCTGATATCGCTTCACGGGCCCGGAAAATTCGCGAGCGCACCGTTCCGATCGGGCAATCCATCGCGTCAGAAATCTCTTCGTAGCTCAGCCCTTCGATTTCGCGCAGCGTCACAGCCTGGCGCAAGTCCTCGGGCAACGCCTGCATGGCGGCGTTGACAACAGCAGCAATCTCCTTTGCAGCCAGCACAGTTTCGGGCGTTTCCTGCGTAGTTAGTTCATGGCCGGCCTGGGAAGTTTCATCGTCCTCGTCGGACGCCCTGAAGGTGTTTTCGGAAATGACCGGGTTGCGCTTCATGTCGAGCAACGACTTTTTAGCGGTATTGACGGCAATCCGGTACAGCCAGGTGTAGAACTGGGCTTCACCCCGGAACTGGTGCAGCGCGCGATAGGCACGAATAAAGGTCTCCTGGGCAATGTCTGGCACCAGATCGACGTCACGCACCATGCGGCCAATCAGCCGCTCGATGCGGCGCTGATACTTGATCACCAGCAACTCGAACGCCCGCTGGTCGCCGGCCACCGTACGCTCGACCAGCAGCAGATCGCTGTCGACAGGCGCGGGCGCCGCGGCAGGAAGGTCTGGCGGCGCGGCGGAGGGCGGAATCTTGGCACTCATTAGTTCACAGTCTCAGCCGGGCGAAGGCGCCGCTTCGGCAGCGGCGCGCGAATAGACCGCGCGGCGCAGATCGCCCCAGCGCCCTGGCACCCGACGCTGCTCCAGCCACAGCCAGCGCAAGCGCCGCTCGCCACCCTCGCAGTGCAGGCGCACCAGCAGATACCGCTGCAGGTCCAGCTGCACCGCCAACGGCCCTGTGGCCAGCGCGGCGCAAGACCCGAGCCCCTGCCACTGCCAGCCAGCGCCATCCCAGTGCAGCACACCGGTGGGTGATGCACGCCATCGCGCCGTCGCCACGGCACCGCCAACCAGCACGCAGGTCAGCGCCAGCCATTGGCGCCAGCCCGGGCGATCAACCTGGGTCCACCAGACTATGGTCAGCAATACACCGGCCAGCCAGACCAGCGCGAGGGTAAGGCCCCAGACACGCGAACGCCCCACCGGATAGGAGACCGACGGGGCGCTGTGCATGCTCGGGCGGGTCTGCAGAAAATTCAGATGCGCTTGAACTTCAAGGAGCGCGTTTGAAAACGAGCGTCCCGTTGGTGCCGCCAAAGCCGAAATTGTTCTTGACGGCGATGTCGATCTTCATGTCCCGCGCCGTATTCGCGCAGAAGTCCAGATCACATTCGGGATCCTGATTGAAGATATTCGTCGTCGGTGGAGCTTTTTGATGGTGCAGCGCAAGCACCGTGAACACGCTCTCGATGCCACCGGCGCCGCCCAGCAGGTGGCCGGTCATGGATTTGGTGGAGCTGATAACTGTCTTGCGTGCATGGTCTCCCAGCGCCGCCTTGATGGCCTTGCATTCGTTCGCATCACCCATTGGCGTGGAGGTGCCATGCGCATTGAGGTAGTCCACCTGGTCGGCGTTGACTCCCGCGTTGCGCAGCGCGCTGATCATGGCGCGGCGCGGGCCGTCCATGTTGGGTGCCGTCATATGGCCGGCGTCGGCGCTCATGCCGAAGCCCGCCAGTTCGGCGTAGATTTTGGCGCCGCGCGCCTTGGCGTGTTCGTATTCTTCAAGCACCAGCATGCCGGCGCCCTCGCCCAGCACAAAGCCATCGCGGTCCTTGTCCCACGGGCGCGACGCCGTCTTCGGATCGTCGTTACGCGTGGACAGTGCCCGCATGGCGGCAAAACCACCCACGCCGAGCGGCGAGATGGTGGCCTCCGAGCCCCCCGCCACGATCACGTCAGCATCGCCGTACTCGATCAGGCGGCCGGCATCGCCAATGCAGTGCAGGCCCGTGGTGCAGGCCGTGGCAATGGCAATGTTGGGCCCCTTGAAGCCAAAGCGTATCGACACATGGCCCGCCACCATAT